>CBDUUF010000009.1:0-13222 GCA_965370375.1 uncultured Desulfuromonadaceae bacterium | reverse complement strand
GGTCCCTTTCTGGATCGACAGATTATAGACTTCATCTGCCGATAACAGCGCTCTGGCCGGTTGCCCGTCAGGAGCTGGTAGCTTGATCTGGGCAATCTGTCTGATCCGGTCGATTTTTTCTTCAGCTAGAAATTCACCGCCCGTGTTGCATTGATGTAGAAACTCGGCGATCTGTTCAAGCTCCTCTGGTGCGGGGAGTTCAGTTTGCGCGGTTAATGCAACAGGTACTTCGCCTCTTTGCAGTCGGCGAATGTCATCTTCTTTACGCAACAGCTCGATTCTTTGGTCGACAAGTTGAATGCGATCGCAGATCGATTCGAGTTTGGTCGACTTGTCGACGACAAATTCAGGGGTCGTAATCTTTCCACAGTCGTGCAACCAGGCAGCCATCTCCAACTCATCCAGTTCCTGACGATTGAACCTTACCTCACCGAAAACCGCTCCGGTGTCGTCATTAACAGCCCGGGCCAGAGCCATGGTGATTTCCGGAACCCGACGACAATGTCCGCCGGTATGTGGTGATTTATCGTCGATGGCGTTGGCGATCAGACGGGTCAATGCCTGTAGAAGGGTTTCGAGACCGACGATCAGGTTTTGCCGGTTGAGCGAGACCGCCGCCTGCGATGCGAGTGATGCGACCAGGCTCTCGTCTTCACGGGAGAAAGGGATTGTTTCACCGGTGCTCTGATCTGTGGCGTTGATCAACTGCAGAACACCGATGATTTTTTGTTCATGGTCCTGCATCGGCACCGCCAGGAGCGACTGTGAGCGATAACCAGTACTGGCATCAAAGGCGTGCGTGCCGGACAAATCAAACTCCTGATTAGCGTAGGCGTCCGGGATGTTGATTATGCAATTCTGCAACGCTGCACGGGTGACAACCATTTTACTGTTTGGACTGCCATCACTGTTGTGCAGGGAGATTGGTGGAAAACTGACCGGTGTGTCGCTGCTGCCGCCCAGATGCAGGTCGAGTGAAGTGGTGTGCACTAGTCGGAACTGCAACTGGTCATCTTCGAGAATATACAGGCTGCCGCCGTCGGCACCGGTTAACTCTTTGGCCCCGAGCAGGATGTGCTCCATCAGGCGTTGGTGGTCCAGTTCGGCCGACAGGGCGGTGCCGATAATGTTCAACCGCTCGATCTTTTTCAATAGATAGCTGTTGTCGGTTTGATTCATTTCACTCAACGTAATCTGTCGCAAGTGCCGACTTGATCGCCGCAATCAATAGTGTCTCTTCATCCGGGCGAATTGTCCGTGGATTCAGCCGCAAGGTCTCTTCCTGTATCCGGCCGATTACCGGTGGTGTGCCGTCACGCAATCGCCGGGCAAGCTCATCAACCGAGATCTCTTTTGGCTTGAGGCTCACGGCAAATCCGTTTAGTTCCGATAGCGGCAGGGCACCACCACCGACGGTTGCCGTCTCCTCAACAATCCGGACTTCGGCTTGATCGCCGACCGCGGTGCTGAGTTGTGTCTCCAGTTGTGCGCAACGGGTTCTGGTCTCTTCCTCTGAGGTGGAGAGCATCCGCAGTAGCGGAATTTCGCTCTTGGCCCGAACCGGATCGAGATAAAGGCGCAAGGTTGCTTCCAGGGCGGCCAGGGTCATTTTGTCACAACGCAGGGCCCGGGCCATCGGCTGCTTGCGAATCCGCTCAACAGTATCCCGGCGACCGGCAATGATTCCGGCCTGTGGTCCGCCGAGTAGTTTGTCGCCACTAAAGGTGACGATATCAAGGCCGGCGGCTATGGTTTCGGCAACCGTCGGTTCGCGCGGCAGGCCGTACTGGGTCATGTCAAAGAGCATGCCGCTGCCGAGGTCTTCCATGACCGGCAGATTGTGTTGTTTGCCGAGATCGACCAGATCGGCACCGGGAACAGCTTCGCTGAAGCCTAGAATCCGGTAGTTGCTGGTGTGCACTTTGAGTAGCAGGCCAGTTCGATCGCTGATCGCGGCAGAATAATCTTTTAGATGGGTTTTGTTGGTCGAGCCGACTTCACGCAGGCTGACACCGCTCGCCTCCATCACCTCCGGAATCCGGAACGATCCACCGATCTCCACCAGTTCGCCACGCGAGACGATCGCCTCTTTACCTTTGGCCAGTGTTGTCAGCGCAAGCATTACGGCTCCGGCATTATTGTTGACGACGGTTGCGGCTTCGGCGCCGGTCAACTGACAGATCAGTCGCTCGACATGGCTGAATCGGTTGCCCCGCTTACCTGTTTCGAGATCGAATTCCAGATTACTGTAAGAGCGGGAGACGCCATCAACTGCCGCCAGTGCTGAATCGGCCAACGGTGCCCGGCCGAGGTTGGTGTGCAGCAGGGTTCCGGTGGCATTGATCACCGGACGTAAGCGCGGTCTGTACAGTTGAATCGCCAGATTGGCGGCCTGGTCAGCTATTGTGTCAATACTTGGTGGTTGTGTTGTGGGGTTCGAGTCTTCAAGAATGCTCTGACGACAGTTCTCGACAGCTGTCTGGGCCGCTTCGAGCAGAATGGTATGTGGGATTTGTTCCGTCAGTTCACCGAGTTGTGGTGATTGCAGAATCTTGTCTATTGCAGGTAGTGAGCGTAATGCTTTGTTCATGTCGATTGCACTCTTTGTTCGCCTCTGGCGACGTGTCAAACGACTGAACAGGTCAGGCTAATCCTGACTCTCTTCCTGAATCCGCCGCATAGTCGCATTGACTTTTCCAGCAGCCACCGCCATGACAATACCCTGTATAGCGCTGACCTCTTTGTTGCTGATACCTTCAACCCTGGCAACGCCAAGGTAATGCTCGACTCAGAGATCGCAGCCACTCGCCATGGCTGCTGTTAAACCAACAATGACCGTTGTCCTGGTATCGAACACCGATTCATCTCGGACTGCATCATAAAAATTGCAATAAGCTTTATGTTGTTTGGGCAAAAGCATCGCTCTGTTACTCCTGGCTGAGTCTATAACAGTCGTAAATGCTTCGGGTGTTTGGTTCTTCAAGGCTCATCCGGTCTTCGGAGAGGTCTATGACCCGAAAGCTCTGGGCACTGCCGCCGCTGCGATAGCCGGGATTACTGATGACGATATCGTCTTTGCCCCGCCTGATCCATTTACCCTGCCGGGTTTTGCCGGAGGACATCTCCTTGGTGATGACCAGGTTGTTCTGCATCAATGACAGCTCATAGGTGAAGACGTTGTTGGTGCATTCCCAAGTGCCGAGTAGAGGGTCTCTTTGCGGGGTGTTCTGCGCGGGGTCAGCATATTCCTGTGATTTAATAACTGCGATTTTGGAACGTAGTGCCGCAGCTTCTTGTTCCAAGGCATTCAAGCGTTCTTCCAGCTGTTGAATCTCTTCAGTGTTTGCAGCTTGTGCCGTGCAGACCGGGATGGCTAGTGATAAGGCCAACAATATAGAAAAAAAGGTGGTTGATGATCGACTCATGGTCAAACCTTTCTACTTGCTTAAGGCTTTGCGTGCGATCTACCGTGAATAAATTGGCGGGAACAGATGGGAATCGAACCCACCAGGGACGGGATACGCCCCTCACCGGTTTTGAAGACCGGGCGCGTCACCAGACTACGTCCTGCTCCCAGATCAAAGCTTGAAACTAGGAGGCTGTCGGACAATACAGGCCGAAGCGAAAATTTGGAAGTTTGAGACCAGATTTTGGCTCGTTTGAGAGTAATAGCCGTAGCTATTGATCGAAAAGGAGCTGAACTATGGGCCAAACAGCCAGATTTGCAGCCGGTTCATGTATAGTCCGACAGCCTCCTAGACAGGCCGACATGCCGGCCTGTTTTAAAATATTCTGCTTGCTCTAGAAGAGAAAGCGGAAGCCTACATTAGCGTTATGAAACAGCAAGTAATCCGCCTTGGTCCCACCGCCAAAGTTGACACTATTAGTACCAAGCAGTCGGTAGCCGAGATCGATGACGAAACTATTACTGGTGTTCAGGGTGAGGCCAACGCCGAGTTGGTAGGCAAAGGTGAAGGCGTCGTTGCCGGCCAGATCAGTGCTGTTGATGCCGAGTCTCGCTGCACCGATGCCGCCGCCAAAGTAAGGCGATATTGCTCCAGCTTTATTGAAATCGTAGAAAACACTCGCCAGCAAGGAAAATACCTGGAGGTTACCGTCGAGTGAACTTTCCACTCCGGCGATACTCTGTGTATCGAACTGCAGATCGCTATAACTGGCAGACAACTCAACCCGGCCAACCTCCCAGTCTAAACCGGCAGCAATCATGCCGTTGAATCCGGGCAGGGTGGAGATACGATTGGCACCACTGGGGTCAGATATGTTGGCTGTTTGCAGTATGGTTGAGCCACCGCCAAGTGTGAGGTATGAACGGGCATCATCAAAATAAGTGTCTGACATTAAGCCGGCAGAAGCCTGAGATGCAAACAGGCTGGCTGTCAGAGCAAGTGCAACGATCAGCGTTCTTTTCATCGAGAGATCCTCCAGTAAATTTCAGTTGGTCAATAGAGCTATAAGCAAGTGTATTTTCAGGATAAATAGCACAATATTCGGTCTGTGGCAAGAGATTGCTCGTCTGCAAGGACCCTCTGTCTGCAGAGCCAGGTCGACGGGGAGCAACCTTGCGGGTTGACAAAAACCGTTAAGGCCATTAAATTGTCGCAGAATCCATTGTTTAAGGAGATTAGTTCGATGCCGATGTATGAATATAAATGTCAGGCTTGCAGTCTGATTTTTGAAGCGCGACAAAAGTTTTCCGATACCCCGTTGACCGAGTGTCGCGAGTGTGGCGGTGCGGTCAAAAAAATGATATCCCAGACCGGCTTCGCCCTTAAGGGTGGTGGTTGGTACGATCAGGGTTATGCTGATAAGCAACCATCATGCTCGTCGGCTGGTAAAGCACCAGCCTGTGCCGGTTGCCCGAAAGCCGTTAACGACTAAACCTGTTCTTTCCTGCTTTCCCTTAAGGTGGACTTGTGCCGCCTTTTTTGTTGCCTACCTGCCGTTACGATGCGTACAATCAAGCCTCTATTCGCAGCTGTCGGGGCGCACTCATGAAACACCTCATCCCTCTGTTTACCGTAGGCCTTCTGCTTTTTTTGCTTACCGCATGCAATAACCTCGGTTATTACAGCCAGAGCGTCTCCGGGCATCTGGCAATCATGTCGGCCAGTCGGCCGATCGATGAGCTTCTGGACGACCCTGAAGTCTCCGACATTCTTAAACAAAAATTGAGTCAAGCACTTGAATATAGAAGTTTCGCCAGCGAAGTTCTACTTTTGCCGGAGAACGACAGCTATCTCTCCTATGCCGACACCGGACGCTCCGCAGCGGTCTGGAATGTGGTAGCAGCTCCGGATGACTCGTTGACACCGAAGCAGTGGTGTTTTGCCTTTGTCGGTTGCCTGCCGTACCGTGGCTACTACGATCAGTCTGAGGCTGAAGCCTATGCAGAAGAGCTGTCTACCCAGGGTCTGGATGTTTTGACCTACGGCGTACCGGCGTATTCGACCCTCGGTTGGTTCGATGATCCGTTACTTAACACCTTGATCGATCTGCCGGACTGGGCATTGGCCGGCATTATGTTTCATGAGCTGGCGCATCAGCTGGTTTATGTCGAAGATGACACCAACTTTAATGAGGCGTTCGCCCAGACGGTTGAGGAAGAAGGACGGCGGCGCTGGCTTGAGCAGCATGGGACAGAGGCAGGTCGTGCGTCATTTCGAATATACAGTGACAGACAAGTTGAGTTTCAGACGATGATGCAAGAGACCCGAGAGAAATTGTTGATCTGTTATGAATCGGCACAAGAGCACACCGCCCGGCTCGGTTGCAAACAGACAACACTTTATCAGATGCAGCGCGAGTATGCACTGTTGAAAGAAGCGTGGGGCGGCTATGCCGGTTATGATTACTGGTTCAAACCACGACCAAATAACGCCCATTTTGTTTCGTCAAACACCTATCAGCATTATGTGCCGGCATTTGAAAAGCTGTTGCAACAACAAGGGGGCGATCTGCAACGTTTTTACACTGAAGTTGAGCGACTGGCTGACCTATCTCAGCAAGAACGCCGCCGGATAATGGAAGGATTGATCGGGGACGAAAAACCGCCGCTCTGACCTTTACAAGCGGGAGGGAGTTGCGTATAGTTTTAGCTCTTTTGTATCCTGTTTTTACACGTCTGTCATCTCGACCATGCACCTTCGCCAAGGCTATGGCGCACAAGAGGAGAGAGATCCTAGATTGTGATCGAATCAAGATTTCTCTCTGCGTTCGAAATGACAACCCAGGGCGTGTAAATTATAAAGTGTATTCAATTAGTTTGTCATCTCGACTGAAGGGAGAGATCTGGGAGCTTAACTTTATGAGAATGATTTCTCCCTGACGTTCGAAATGACAAGTGACGTTACTGTAACTTGAAAAACATGCCCCAACACTATCAAGAATTATCAATGAATCCAACAACAGGAGAATGATCGCATATGGCACGAAAAATTGATGGAAAGAAGATCGCGGCTGAGCTGCGCGAAGAGATTGCCGCTGATGTCAAGAAACTACAGGCCGGAGGGGTTACACCGGGTCTGGCGGTTGTCCTGGTCGGCGAGGATCCGGCTAGCCGGGTTTATGTGACGATGAAGGAAAAGGCCTGTGCTGCCGCTGGCATTTTTTCCGATGAGCACAAACTTCCGGCCGAGACCAGCGAAGAAGTGTTGCTGAGTCTGGTCGACCGCTTGAATAACGATGCAAAGATCGATGGTATTCTCGTGCAACTACCATTGCCGGATCATATCGACGAGGGGAAGGTGCTGGAGGCGATTTCGCCGGCCAAGGATGTCGACGGCTTCCATCCCTATAACGTCGGGCGTCTGGTGACTGGCAACCCGCTGTTTAAGCCGTGTACGCCGTATGGAATAATGAAAATGCTCAAGGCTGAAGGGGTTGACCTGACCGGCAAGGAGGTCGTGGTTGTCGGCCGTTCCAATATCGTCGGTAAGCCGGTGGCGTTGATGTGTCTGGCCGAGCATGCCACGGTGACCATCTGTCATTCCCGTACCCGTGATCTGGCCGATCGGGTGCGTCAGGCTGATGTAGTGATCGCCGCCGTCGGTCGTCCGGAAATGATCAAGGGCGATTGGATCAAGCCGGGGGCGATTGTTATTGATGTCGGAGTTAACCGGGTCGGCGAGAAGAAGCTGGTCGGCGACGTCGATTTTGTCGGAGCGAGTGCAAACGCCGCAGCTATTACACCGGTTCCGGGCGGAGTCGGTCCGATGACCATCTCCATGCTGCTCTACAATACGGTCGTCAGCGCCAGTCGTCGGGCGGAACAATCTGTATAGTTTTTTAACGCTTGTCATCTCGACCGAAGGGAGAGATCTTGGTCTTAACTATTGAAGGTTTCGTATGATAATCAGTCGTCAGAAAAAACAAGACGAACTCAAGCAATATATCAATGGCATGACCAGTCTGTTCCTGGTCGGTTGCGGCGCCTGCGCGACTGTCTGTAAGTCGGGCGGTGAGGAAGAAATATTCCAGATGCAGGAGTGGCTGGCTAGCCAGGGGATTGAGGTGACCGGCAGTGTCGTGATAGATGAAGCTTGCCACATCATGCGCGCCGGACGGGACTTGCGCCAGAGTCGTGATGGCGTCGCTGAAGCCGATGGCATCTTGGTGCTCGCCTGCGGCTCCGGCATTCAGTCGATTGCGATCAGCAGTGATAAACAGGTGATCGGTGGCCTCGACTCCATGTTTCTCGGCAATGTTCGCCGCTTCGGCCAGTACGAAGAAAAGTGTTCGCTTTGCGGTGAATGTATCCTCAATGAGACTGCCGGTATCTGCCCGGTGACAACCTGCGCCAAGAGCCTGCTCAACGGTCCGTGTGGTGGTATGGCCGACGGTCACTGTGAGATTGACCAGGAGGTTGACTGTGCCTGGAACCTGATCTATGAGCGGCTGAAAAAACAGGGACGACCCGGTGTTTTTGCCCGTCCCGTTGCGCCGAAAAACTGGAGTAACAAGCAGAAGCCGGGACGGCACAAGGTGGAGCGCTGATGTCCAGACTGCAAGATAATCTGGCGGCCGGTAATTTTGTTGTTACGGCTGAAATCGCGCCACCTAAAGGGGCCGATACCGGCCCGGCTCTGGACCAGGCCAAGGCGTTATCCGATCTGGTCGCTATTAATGTTACCGACAACCAGGGCGCAAATATGCGGTTGTCGCCACTGGTGTTATCCGGGTTGATGCGGCAGTCCGGGATCGAGCCGATCCTGCAGCTTACCTGTCGGGATCGCAATCGACTTGCGCTGCAATCCGATCTGCTCGGCGCCGCTGCCCTTGGTATCGAGAATCTATTACTGCTTTCCGGTGACCATGCCAGTTTCGGTGACCATCCGGAAGCGCGATCGGTTTTTGATCTCGATTCGGTGCAATTGCTGCAGACGGTGACCGGTTTGATGCAAGGGAAGGATATGGCCGAACAAGCGTTGTCATCAGCACCGGTATTCTTTGCTGGCGCGGCGGTCAGTCCGGAAGCTGAGCCGTTCGAATTGATGTTTCAAAAATACCGCAAAAAGATCGATTGCGGCGCACAATTTTTTCAAACCCAGGCCGTATTCGATGCCGAGCGCTTCGTCAATTTCATGCATGGTGCATCATCTTTAAAGGTGCCGGTGCTGGCCGGGATACTACTGTTGAAAAGTGCCGGCATGGCCCGGTTTCTCAATGCCCGGATTCCGGGAGTCAAGGTGCCGGAAGTTCTTATTGCGCGCCTTGAACAAGCCGCGCGGCCGTTGGAAGAAGGGGTCGCGATCGCCAGGGAGATGGTGGCGGTGGCCCGTGACTGTTGTCAGGGCGTGCATCTGATGACCCTCGGCAATGAAGACCGGATCCCTGAAATATTGTCAGCCTGATGAGCCTAAGGAGTGATGCTATGAAGACCACCCCATTGAATCAGCAACATAAACAGCTTGGTGCCCGGATGGTTCCGTTCGGCGGTTGGGAAATGCCGGTGCAGTACACCGGCGTGATCGATGAACACCTGGCCGTGCGCCAGGCCGCCGGTCTGTTTGATGTGTCGCACATGGGTGAAGTTGAGGTCAAAGGTGACGGCGCCCTGGCTTATATTCAGGAGTTGACGATCAACGATGCAGCGGTTCTGATCGATGGCCAGATCCAGTATTCGGCCTTCTGTTACCCGGAGGGTGGAGTGGTCGATGATGTCACTCTGTATCGTTTTGCTGCCGACCATTTCATGTTTTGTGTCAATGCGGCCAATATCGATAAAGATTTTGCCTGGATGCAGAAGGTTCTGGCCGATGGCGCGTTCGAAGACGTCCAGCTGACGAATCGAAGTCCGGAATTTGCCCAACTGGCATTGCAGGGGCCGAAAGCAGAAACTATTCTGGCCCGTTTGACTGCTACAGACTTGGGTAAACTGGTCTATTATCATTTTATCGAAGGCGAAGTGGCCGGCGTTCCGGCGATCATTTCTCGTACCGGTTACACTGGCGAAGACGGTTTCGAATTGTACTTTGCCGCCGAAAAAGCTGAAACAATCTGGACGCAACTGCTTGAGGCCGGAACCGATGATGGGCTTGTGCCAATCGGTCTCGGCGCACGTGATACCTTGCGCCTGGAGAAAAAATATGCTCTGTATGGGCATGAGTTGTCCGAGTCGATTACACCGCTTGAAGCTGGCCTCGGTTGGATCACCAAACTCGACAAACCCTCGTTCATTGGCCGACCGGTGCTAAAGGCGATGAAGGAGCAGGGCGTGCCGCGACGGCTGGTTGCCATCAAAATGCAAGAGAAGGGGATTCCGCGCGATGCCTACCCGGTGTTTGTTGATGGTGTGGAAGTAGGTGTCGTTACCAGCGGGACCATGTCACCGCTGTTGAAGGTCGGGATTGCTCTGGCTCTGGTTGAATCATCTTCGGCTGCCATTGGCACCGAGGTTGAAATAGGAATCCGCCAACGTCGTGTGGCGGCTGAAATTGTCAAGCCCCCGTTTGTCTGATCCAAGAGACAGGTAATTTACCACAGAGATTTAGTTCAGGAGGAAGCTATGGAATTTCCGGAAGAGTTCAAGTACACCGAAGAGCATGAATGGATTCAGATCGAGGAAGATGTTGTGACTATCGGGATCACTGATTTTGCCCAGGATGCCCTGGGGGACATTGTCTTTGTCGAATTGCCGGAAGTCGGCTATCAGGCCGAGGCGGGCAAGACCTTTGGTGTTGTCGAATCAGTCAAGGCCGTGTCAGATATCTATTCCCCGGTTTCCGGTGAAGTCGTTGAGGTCAACGAAGAGTTGCCGGATACTCCGGAATTGGTTAACTCGTCACCTTATGAAGGTGCCTGGATGCTCAAGATCAAGTTGTCTAATTTGGCTGAACTGGATGGCCTGCTTGATGCTGATGCTTATCAGGCGTTTGTCAAGGAACAGGGCTAGCCTGTTACCAGGCTGATTGATTTAATCTCTGAGGGTTTAATTCCCCGCAGCTTGCTGCGATTGAGAACATGTTGTAACTATTCAGCACAATCTGAGTTGTTTCAAAAACGTCTGTCATCCCCGAAGGATTCTATCGGGGATCCACGTTTGAAAGTCTGGATTCCCGATTACACCCTCGGGAATGACAACTTTTTATTTTACTTATTGATACCCCGCTGCTTGCGGCGGGGGTAGTTCATAGGTTGCACATAGATTAAGGTTTTCTTCGTACTCTTCGTGAACTTCGTGGTTAAATTCAGTATTCTGTTTATCCACTTTATTTACCATGATGTTGTCCAGATCGATCCGGGCGACAAGGAGAATATTGCCATGCGCTACATCCCTCATACCGAGGAAGATATTCAGCAGATGCTGGCCGGGATCGGCGTGAGCACAGTCGATGATCTGTTCTCTGAAGTTCCGTCTGATCTGCGCCTGAAGCGTGATCTGGATCTGCCTGAAGCTCTCTCTGAGACTGAGTTGCTGCGAAACCTGAAGGAGCTGGCTGCGGTTAACGCAACTGCAGAAAACCATCTCTCGTTTCTCGGTGGTGGGGCTTACAATCATTTTATCCCGTCGGTAGTTGATCAGCTGGTCTCCAGAAGCGAGTTTTATACCGCTTACACGCCGTACCAGCCGGAGATTAGTCAAGGGACACTGCAGGCGATTTTTGAATACCAGACGCTGATTTGTCAGTTGACCGGCATGGATGTCAGCAATGCCTCAATGTACGACGGTGCGTCAGCGACCGCCGAGGCGGTGTTGATGGCTGCTCGGGCAACCCGCCGCAAACAGATTCTGGTCGCCACAAGTCTGCATCCTGAGTACCGTGAGACTATTACGACCTACTGTCGTTACCTCGGCATGGATCTGGTTGAGATTCCGTTTGCCGAAAACGGCCAGATCGATACGTCTGAATTATCAAGCCATCTGACGAAAGAGACCGCCGCGATCATTGTCGGCTATCCGAACTTTTTCGGAGTGGTTGAAGACCTCGGTGCGCTCTCCGGACTGGCGCACGAACAGGGTGCTTTGCTGGTGACAGCCGTTGCCGAACCGATCGCCCTCGGCCTGCTCAAGTCTCCCGGTGAACTCGGTGCCGATATTGTTATCGGTGAAGGCCAGAGTTTCGGGATGCCGGTCTCCTTCGGCGGCCCCGGCGTCGGCTTCTTTGCCGCTAAACAGAAAACCGTTCGTTCCATGCCGGGACGGTTGATCGGGGCGACCAAAGATAGTCAGGGCAAAACCGGTTACGTGCTGACGCTGGCGACGCGTGAGCAGCATATCCGCCGCGAGAAGGCGACTTCCAATATCTGTTCGAATCAGGGGATGTGTGCCCTGATGGCTGCAATGTATCTCTCCATCGTCGGTAAAAAAGGGATCCGGGAAATCGCGGAACAGAATCTGGCCAAGGCGACTTACGCCCGCGAGGCGATTGCGGCATTGCCTGAATTCAGCATCCCGTTCGATGCGCCGATTTTCAATGAGTTTGTGGTCGAGTCGACGATCCCGCTCGATTCACTGTTTGCCCGACTCGAAGCGTTGAAGATCCTTGGCGGTATTTCGCTTGCCCGTTTTTATGACGGCATGGACAACCGTTTTCTGATTTGCGTCACCGAACAGCATCGGCGTGAAGATATCGATGTGCTGGTTACAGCTTTGAAAGGGGGTGCCGCATGAGCCGCATTGGAACCAGTGGTCTGCAACTGAATGAGAAACTGATCTTTGATCACTCCGATCCAGGTCGCCGTGGTTACAGTCTGCCGAAACTCGATGTGCCTGAAGCACAACTGCCGGAGGCAATGACCCGAGCTGAAGTGACCGGCTTTCCGGAAGTCTCGGAGGTTGATGTGGTGCGACATTACACTCGTTTGTCGACCTGGAATTACGGTGTAGATTCCGGCTTTTATCCGCTCGGTAGTTGCACCATGAAGTACAACCCGAAGGTAAATGAAACGGCCGCCCGTATTGCCGGGCTGGCCGGTTGTCATCCTTATACACCTGAACATCTGAGCCAGGGTGCGCTGCAGTTGATGTTTGACCTGCAGATCGCTTTGGCGGAAATTTCCGGTTTTTCAGCCGTTACCTTGCAACCGGCTGCCGGTGCGCATGGTGAACTGGCAGGAATGCTGATGATTCGTGCCTGGCATGAGGCAAAAGGGAACAAGCGGAGCAAGGTGCTGATCCCTGATACGGCGCACGGCACCAACCCGGCGACGGCAGCCCTGTGTGGCTATGATGTTGTGCCGATCGAGTCGGGTGTCTCCGGCGTGTTGACCGCCGAAACCGTAGCGGAATTTATGAACGATGACGTTGCTGCGTTGATGGTGACCAACCCGAACACCCTCGGCCTGTTTGAGTCTGACATCAAGAAAATCTGTGACATCGTGCATGCTGGTGGTGGTCTGGTCTACTGCGACGGTGCGAATCTTAATGCCCTGATGGGGATTGCCCGACCGGGTGACATGGGGATCGATGTCATGCATTTCAATCTGCACAAGACCTTTTCGACCCCGCATGGTGGTGGCGGCCCCGGTTCCGGTCCGGTCGGTGTAGCCGACAGGCTGTTGCCTTACCTGCCGACACCGGTTGTCGTACAAAACGGCAACAGTTACGGACTCGACTTTGATCGTCCGGAATCGATCGGCCGACTGCGCTCATTTTACGGCAACTTCGGCATCATGGTTCGCGCCTGGGCGTATATCCTGAGCCTGGGTGCTGACGGGTTGAAGTTTGCCAGCGAGATGGCCGTGCTCAACGCCAACTATATTC
>CBDUUF010000008.1:0-13805 GCA_965370375.1 uncultured Desulfuromonadaceae bacterium | reverse complement strand
GGGGGGGTGTGTACGGGATCAAAGTCTTTGGTCTGTTTCCAGCCAAAGCTCAATGCAAATATACTGATGTCCCGGAATAAGTTCAAGTCAAAAATGTGTTTTTTATGCCGAAATATTAGTTTTGTATAAGTTGTATAGGTAAAGGGCGGTAATTACCGCCCTTTACCTATATAAGCATTATGCTATTTTTTGTGACATTCGGAGCATTTTCCTGAAACTTTCGCTGATTCACTCTTTTTGTGGCAATCCTTGCACAAAGTGTGGAAAGCTTTTTTGGCGGTCGGAGCGTTAGCGCCATCGTGGCAAGATCGGCAAGAAGCCTGTTCTATTCCTGTGTGATGGCAGGTTGTACAATCGGCAATGTTGCCCTGGTGCAGGGCGTGGTTGAAGGTGATGGCCCCTTTTTTGTTTTCAAACAGGACTTCCTCCGGGCCGTTGTTGGCGAGTGCTACGATTGATAAACTGATAAATCCGACGGTGAGACAAAGTGCAATAAGCTTTTTCATATTCTCCTCCTGTGAAAGTTAATGTCGCTTTGTTCTGCTCCTTTTGTCTGAACTTTATCCAATCCTGTAGAGGAAAACATTGGACATCTGTCAATGTGTCGGACGATGTCTATACAAAGTCCCGTGATTACGCCAGGTTGCGATGTGATTATTGGCCCTGAATGAACCTGATGTCGGCTCACAGGTTTCCATTTGCAGGTCAATCAGCACTCTGTTAAGATTCAGCATCAACCACGGAGATAAAGATGGCTCAAGAAGATAGCGGTAAAGTCCGGTTGGATGGTTCTGCGATTCGACGAATCAGAGAAGAGCAGAAACTTACCCAATTCTATATTGCAAAAGTTGTCGGGGTGACAACTGATACTGTTTCGCGCTGGGAAAATAATCGTTATCCGTCGGTCCTCCGGGATAATGCCCTGCTGTTGGCTGAGGCGCTTGAAGTCGAGGTCGATGCGATTTTACTCGATACGACGAATGGCGAAAATGGATCTTCCAGCCCTCGTTTTTCTCGGGTCGCAGTTACTATTATTGGTAGTGTCATCCTGTTAAGTCTGTTTGCTTCCTACTATTTCATAAACAGAACCGACGTTGTTAATTACCAATTGACAGTGCAACGTCTTTTGCCGCCACATGCGTCTGTTGCGACCCAACTTCCGGTCAGGGTGATGATTGCTATCTCCGGCAGTGTCGATGGAATGGTTCTGCGCGAACAATTTCCCAAAGGCTTTAAATTGATTGAAGCGGATCCGATTCCATCGAGCCTTGATAATGTTGAAGGTAGAGCGCGCTGGATATTACAATCGATTAAACAGCCGCTACTAGTCAGTTATTTGCTGCAGCCGGATCCGACGCTTGAGCCTGGAGAAACTTTGTCGTTTCAAGGTGAATTGATCGTTAACTCAAATGGTGAAAACAGTAACGTTGCAGTGCAGGGTGAAACAACCATACCGGTCGATGTATATCATTGGGCAGATGCAAACAGGGACTTGATTATTGATGACGGTGAAGCGCTTGATGCGTCAGTTACTTCTATCGCTATGAAAAATGTGCATGTTGATTGGGATCTGGTTGAGGAAATATGGGATGCTGGCAGTTATCGTTTCGATGCCGATATGCAAAAGTTTGTTGCGGTCAGAAAAGACCTGAACTAATAAAATTGTTCCTGGCAGATTTGGTAAATAACTACCGTGGTCAGCCAGGTGTGTTGCTGTCGACCGTTTTTATCTTCCCGATTGGTAAATCATTTAGTGCCAGGCCGGTTTTCATTTCGTCCGGGAGACCGATGCCGATAACGCAGAGAATTTTAAAATTGTCTTCGATCTTAAGTAGTTTTTTCAGGAAATTGTCAGCAGTGCTGCTGTCATCGTGCGGACGGTTTCTGATTTGTGCCCAGCAGCTTCCCAGGCCGAACTCCTGCGCTGCATATTGGAGAGTTATGGCGGCTATAGAGCAATCCTCTACCCAGACATCGGAAACTGTTTCATCTGCGCAAACCACTACTCCTAGCGCAGCACCGGCAAGAAATTCAGAACCGTGCATTTTTGCACGACTTATTTTTTCGAGTAGAGCTTGCTCCTCGATAAAAATAAAATTCCAGGGGTTCTTTCCTCTGGATGTTGGTGCTCGCAGAACAGCTTCTTGTAGCTGATCGATCGTCTCACGCGGCAGACTTTGATGTTTGAATTGCCTGATACTGCGACGATTGCGCAGCAACTGGATAAAGGGTACGGTGTGGTTCATGGTGCGCCTCAATTATACTGAAAGTTATAAAACCTTGTGTAAGCATAGCGCAATGGCATCATTTATGTCTTGTTTTTGTCTTAAATATTGTACGCTTCCGGAATTTTTATGATCGCCTCTCTCGGTAAAAGATTTTTTATTTACACCGGTGTTACGCTGTTTATTGTGCTGCTATTGGCCTTTGCTGCGCTTGAGCGTAATCAGTCACGGCAGTGGGAGGAATTCCTGCACAGCCAGAGTCTCTCATTTGCGCGTTTTTCTACTCCTGAGATACTTAAACAATTCCGTGGTTCTTTTCCTCCATCAGATACAACTAGTTTGACTTATGTTTACGACTTCCTTGGCTTTAATCGTGATTTGATACGTTTTTCTATCTATTCACCAAGTGGTCGGATCTTGTTTGAGTCGCCTCAGTTTCCTGATTTTATTGATATGGTTCTGCCTGAAGCGAAACTCGCCAAACCGGATCGACGTCTTAAAATACCTCGGGCTACGGTACAAACAGAGATCATCGGTGACGGTCGACGGGTGCTTGATCTCATTATCCCTGCTTTTGGCCCAACCGGTGAACAGATTTTGTCTATCCGCTATTTTGTCTCGTTTGATTCGGTTGACCGGCGACTGGCTGAAATGCGTGCTCAATTTATGAGAATTGGTGCGTTTGCCCTGTTGGCTGCGACGCTGCTTTCCGCTGTTGTGGCCAGGCGTATTTCCCGGCCCCTTTCAGATCTGGCAGAAGGCGCACGGGCAATTGGTCACGGTGCCTTTGCGACCCGTATTTCAATAGATCGAAGAGATGAGATCGGTGCCCTGGCACGGGCGTTTAATGAAATGGCCGAGAGCATTGCTGTAAATCGTGAGGAGTTGACTGAGAAAAATTTAGAGCTGCATACGGCTAATCAGGAGCTGAAGCAGGTTCAATCTCAGCTGGTTCGCTCAGAAAGTTTGGCTGCAATTGGTCAACTTGCTGCCGGCGTATCGCACGAGATTGATAATCCGATCGGCATCATTCTGGGCTACGCTGAATTGTTGATGGAAGATATTGGTGATGATGTCGGTAAGCGTGAGGATCTGCAGGCAATCATTGATGAGTGCCATCGCTGTCGGCGGATCACAGGTGGTTTGCTCGGGTTTGCCAGAAGTCACAGTGATTATCGAGAATCACTATCTCTTGCACCTTTAATTATCAGTACGGTAGATTCATTGCGTCCACAGAAGCTGTTCAGGTATGTTGAAGTTAATTTTATCGGTTTCGATGCGCAAACGACAGCATCGGTAATAGGCGACAGCGACCGGTTGCGCCAGGTTCTGGTAAATCTTTTACTTAACTCCGCTCAAGCGATGCAGGGTCGTGGATCCATATCTTTGCAACTTGCAGTAGAAGTTGGTGTTGTAAGTTTAGTGCTTACAGATACCGGGCCGGGGATCGATGAATCATTGCGTGATAAAATTTTTGAACCGTTTTTCTCGACCAAAGTGAGTGGCGAGGGGACCGGACTCGGTCTTTCGCTCTGTCGTCGTCTGGTTGAGGATCACGCCGGGCAATTGAGTCTTGAACCGGTAGGCAAAACCGGAGCTAGCTTTAGATTGGTTTTGCCGTTGGCAGAGGAAGAAACTCTTTGACATTGTTCTGTACGATTCTTTAGGATGGTCACAATTTTTCAATAAATACTTTCTCTTAAGTTCTAGACCTATTGGGTGATAATCAATGGAACGCGTTCTCAATTTACTGCAGGATGACCTGAAATTGGTCGAAAAACAATTCAAACGAGATCTCGAGTCAGATGTTTATATGATTCGTAAGGTTGGTGAATATGTTTTTTCAAGTGGGGGCAAGCGGATTCGCCCTATGCTTCTACTGTTGTCTGCTCGTCTGGCCAACTACAGTGGCGACCAACATATCGGACTTGCCAGCGTCGTCGAATTTATTCACACCGCGACCTTATTGCACGATGATGTCGTTGACAGCGCTATTTTACGCCGTGGTCAAGAGTCGGCGAATGCTGTATGGGGTAATGAAGCCTCTGTTCTGGTTGGTGACTTCTTGTTTGCCAAATCATTTTCAATCATGGTTCGGGTTGGTAACCTGGAAATCCTGCAAACCCTGTCGGATGCAACTACGCAGATGGCAGAGGGTGAAGTTTTGCAACTGATCAGCACTTGTGATCTTGATCTTGATGAAAAACATTATCTAAATGTTATTCGTGATAAAACTGCAATTCTGATTTCAGCTGCTTGTCGTGTCGGCGCTGCTCTTGGTGGTCTTGAGGGTGCTGAAAAAGAGGCTTTGTCCAGTTATGGTATGGACATCGGCATAGCTTTTCAATTGATGGATGATGCTCTGGATTATATTGCCGATGAAGCCGAATTTGGTAAGGCTCAGGGACATGACCTGGAAGAGGGGAAGATGACCCTGCCATTAATCCATGTCTTGCGTCAATGCACGACTGAGGAGCGTACGGCGTTAGCTGAGATCGTTGAAAAAGAGACTTTGGGCGATTCTGATCTGAGCTATGTCATCAGTCTGATCGATAATTACGGAGGAATTGATTACACCCGTAAGCGTGCGCTTGAAATGGCGCTTCAAGCCAAACAGCATTTACAGATATTCCCACCATCAGAAGTCCGTGAGTCTCTGGAGACTGTTGCAGATTATGTTGTCAACAGGCGTAAATAGATTGTCTGTAGTGTTAGCCTGTTTATGATTTAAGTGTTTTCACGCACTCTTGTCAGTCCTTTTACTTGTTTTATTGGCCCCCTTTAATTCGCTACTCTTTTTCCTGTACTGATTTCAACTGTTTATCTAGAAAATGTATAGTGAATGTCTTTTGGCAAGATATTTGCTCTTTCTCCACTTATATCAGTGAGTATGTCTGTTTTGCGACATTGTGGTGGAGGGAATAATGGAAACTGAAACACTTGTCCATAAATGTGCCGTCCCGGTCAGTGGTAATCGATACGAAATTCTCATCTATAGTCGACCTGACGGCAGTCACGTTGCCAAGACAGTTCTCGATACTTATGACGTCATCATCAATGATGGTTTGACGCTTGATGATGCGCTGAAAAAACAGACCGATTTTTTACCTCTGGCAATCAACTCTCGGCTGCTGTTTCTTCGCTCTCGCCAGTAATTACACCCTTCTATTTTAATCAGCAACACACTTTAGCTGTCTCTTCCTCCGGGATCAGGTTATAGTTGCGCGATGCGACGTCTTAACCTCAGAAAGAGGGTCCTGTTTGCCTTCTGGGCTCTTTCCTTGATCCCACTGATTTTACTCTCCATTAATTCCAGTCGGAGCTTGCAGAAGGTTGAAAAGATGCTGCGGCAGAATACCGCTGAGGCACTCGATGCGCAGGCTGTACATGCGCTGGTTTTACGTGCCAAAAATATTGCTGCCAGTGTTTCGACGTTGCTGCATGATATTGAAGGTGACCTTGGCAGCCTGAAATTACTTTCACCAATTGCAGAGAATTACCTTGAATTTTCCCGCCAACATGTTCGCCCGGTCTGGTATCGAGGTGGTACAAATACACAACCTCAGGAAATCAGGGAGAACCTGTCTCTTTACGAAGAGCTGGCCTATATCGATCGCAATGGACAGGAACTAATACGGATAGTCAACGGCGAATTGAGTCATGATTTACGCAATGTAGCTGACCCTGCCAACACCACATACATGTCGGAAGACTATTTTCATCACGCTCGTCAGCTCCCTCCCGACGAAATATATGCCTCCCACCTGACCGGTTGGCATGTTAGCAAACAGCAACAGCTCGGCACTGCTCTGACTCCTGAGGCAGCTATTGAGGGTGAGCACTACAAGGGGGTGGTTCGATTCGCATCTCCGGTGTATGACCAGAGCGGCAAGTTTACTGCAGTGGTGGTTCTGTCGCTTGATCATCGTCACTTGATGGAATTTACTCAACACATTACCCCGACTGAAGAAAATTTTGTTCTGTTTCCATCTTATGCTAGCGGCAATTACGCTTTCATGTTTGATGATGAAGGTTGGATGATTACACATCCAAAATATTGGGATATCCGGGGACTTGATAGTCAGGGGTTTCTCTATCCATCTTACACAGAGCGCTCATCGCCTGAACAGATTAAATCAGGCCGTATTCCGTTCAATCTGTTTTTGGCAGGATTTGTCCATACCAATTACCCTGAAGCCGCTACAGCGGTAACGAGCGGAAAATCCGGTGTTGTCGATGTTACAAATATTGGTGGTTCACGCAAAATCATGGCCTATGCTCCTATCTTCTATGAGACGGGTGACTATGCGCGCACCGGGGTGTTTGGTGGTGTAACAATCGGGGCAGAGGTGCAGCAGTTTCACAGTGCTGCAGCTTCGGCCTCTGAAATGATTCGTCGGGAGATTGCGCAATTTGCCCGTGGTTCGACCTTGATGATAAGTCTCACCCTGCTTATTGTTTTTGTCGTTGCTTTACATATCTCAGGTAATATTACCGGTCCTTTGCGTGACCTTATCGAGGGGACGCGCAGTATGGCACGTGGTCGCCAGGTCTCGGAAATCATCGTTGACAGTGACGATGAAATTGGTGAATTGGCTGATTCGTTTAATGACATGGCGCGTGAACTGAATGAGAGGCGTAGTCGTCTGTTGCGATCATTACGCGAACTTCGCCGCTCCAGGCAGGAAATTCTCCAGGAAAGAAATTTTAAAGAGACAATTTTTGAACATGTCGAGATGGGTATCTTAACTCTCGATGCAGAAGAAAATTTAACTTCTTACAACGGACCGGCTGCAAGAATGCTGGGCGTTAATAATGAATCGGCCGGTCATGGTCTTGATGTTGTCTTGTCAGATTTGCCGGAATTACTGTCGCCGTTGCAGGAAGGGTTGCAATCGGCTGAGAACCAGTCATGGAGTCGTTATCTTGAAATTGAAAGAGATGCCGGAATCAGGACTTACCGTCTCGCTGCTTTACCAATGTCTGGTGACGGAACCCAGGGCTGGTTGCTGACTTTTGAGGATTTGACTGAGCGGGTCGAAATCCGGCGAAAGATGGCCAGGGTTGATCGACTAGCTTCTCTCGGGCGCCTTTCAGCCGGTATTGCCCATGAAATCCGCAATCCGTTAACCGGTGTAAGCCTGTTGCTTGACGATTTACACGATCGGCTTCTGGATCGCGATGAAGATCAAACCCTGATCCGCCGTGCGCTCGGCGAAATTGAGCGACTTGAAGGGTTGGTCAATGAGCTGTTGCACTTCGCAACACTCCCGCCAGTTGTCAGGAAGCCGGATAACATCAGCAAGGTCATGCGTGAGACTCTGTTCCTGATTCAGAAACAGTGTGAGAAGTCCGGTGTTGACCTTGTTGCGAAGATATCAGACGCACTGCCGTTAGTACCAATTGATCATGACAAGCTGAAGCAGGCTTTTTTGAACCTGCTCAATAACGCTCTTGATTCGATGCCGGATGGTGGCGAGTTGAACGTTGTCGTTGAACAGTGGCCACATGGTGTCAGTATTACTATTCGTGATAGCGGTATTGGAATACTGACGGAGAATCTTGATAAAATTTTTGACCCATTTTTTACCACTAAGGGTGGCGGTTCCGGCCTCGGTCTTGCAATTACGCATAATATTATTTCTGATCATGGTGGCTCAATTGAAGTGGAGAGTCGCGTGAACAAAGGTACAACCTTTGTTTTAGTGTTCCCGGTCGATCCAGAGCGTAAACTTACCGGTAGTCTCACCGGCTGATTGAGTGGCGGGAATCCGCCGTATAGTTATGAGTAACTCGTTTAGTGGCATTAGGAATTGATTGAAGTAAGAGCAATATTATCAAGGATAAACGATGGAAAAAATACTGATCGTTGATGACGAAGCCTTTATTCGTGAAAATCTGGAACGGATTCTTACTGAGGATGGTTATCGGCCGTTTTCGACTGAAAGCCCTGAGGATGCAGTACAGCAGCTGAATGATGAAGAGATCGATCTGGTTCTGTTAGATCTGAATCTTGGTGCTACCAGCGGGCTCGATGTATTACAGCGGATGAGGGAAATCGACCCCGGGGTACTGGTTATCATTATCACCGGATATGGCACTGTCGAAAGCGCTGTCGAGGCTATAAAAATGGGCGCTTACGATTATATTAAAAAACCATTTAAAGCTGATGCCATTCGCCTGATTGTTCGACTGGCTCTCGAAACCCAACATCTCCGCCGCGAAGTTCGGCAATTACGTCGGGAAAGCAAAGAGCCAAACCTGCTTGATGAAACAAAAATGGTCGGATCGAGTCAGGAGTTGATGCAGGTTTCGCGGCAGGTGCGTGAAGTGGCCAAGCACGAGTCGGCAACAGTCCTGATTACCGGTGAGAGTGGCACCGGCAAGGAATTGGTCGCTCAAGCCATTCACAATCTTTCACCGCGGAAAGAAAAACCTTTTATAGAGATTAACTGCGGCTCGTTACCCTTTAATTTACTCGAAACAGAACTGTTCGGGCATGAAAAAGGTGCTTTTACTGATGCCAAGAGTCGTAAAATTGGTCTGTTTGAAGAGGCGAATGGCGGCACTATATTTCTCGATGAAATCGGCGAAATGGATCTTAACCTGCAGGTGAAATTACTCCGGGTGCTGGAAGATCGTAAAATCAGGCGCCTCGGCGGCACGCGGAATATTGAAATTGATGTTCGGGTTATTGCAGCGACCAACCGTAATGTAAAAACTGCTATTGATGAGAAAGTGTTTCGGGAGGATCTGTATTACCGTTTGAATGTTTTTCCGATTCATATTCCGCCGTTGCGAGATCGGCGTGAGGATGTTTTGCCGCTGCTCGATTTTTTTATTCAGCGCTTCAGTCGGGATTTCAATAAAAAGATCCGGGAGATCTCCCGGGATGCGCTGGATCTGTTCAAGCGTTATTCCTGGCCAGGCAATGTCCGCGAATTACGCAACGTGATTGAGCGTATTTGCATAATGCACAATGATATTGTCATCCAGCCAGAGCATCTGCCGTCCGAGATCTGGGGCGGCGCGCCAATGACCGAGACAGTTGTGGCGATTGAAATTCCGTCAGAAGGGATTGCGCTTGATGATGTTATTGGTGCTATCGAAAAGCAGTATATTGAAAAGGCCCTCGAGATTTCTGGCGGCAACGTTGCAAAAACTTCCAGGATTTTGAATGTTCCCCGTGGCACTTTACGTTACAAACTCGGCAAGTATGATCTTGATCTGGATTGACATGGGTGGCTGAATTTAGCCGGTAGGCGAAAAACAACCATGCTTTATGCTGTGTCCGCTTGTAACTTGTATGTTTTGTCCTGCGCAAGTTGTTTTATAAATCAATAGTTTGTCTGTTTTGTTTCGGTATTATTGATCTTGGCTTCAGGTTTGCATTTGGTCAGGCTGTCACGTCGACATGTTCAAGCATGGTAAGAAAAGTGTTTATGGTTCGGCCGCCCCCCGGCCGGATCACCTTCGCCCCATTCCAGCCCTCCTTCGGAATGGGGCATTTTTTTAATTTATTCCAGCATAGCTCCTGCTCGACCAAGCACTAAACTATGTGTATACTTTGAGCAAATTTAAAACCATATAATAGTTTTCCTGCTGAAAGTGAACCTGATGAGACTATCGATTACCTTAATTTTATCCCTGTGTATCCTGTTTTTGCCGACGTTGGTTTTGGGTAATAGTCTCGCAGAGCGGGTTCGTGAGCATACTTTTGCCAATGGTTTGACTCTATTGGTAGTAGAGCGGCATATCTCACCGACGTTTTCTGCCTATATCACGCTGGGTGTCGGTTCGGTAGATGAAACCGACCGCACACGCGGTGTCGCCCACCTGCTGGAACATATGTTGTTCAAGGGGACTGAGACACTCGGCACTGTCGATTTCGCAGCCGAGAAGGTGCTGCTGGAGCAGATCGAGGATGTTGGTAGCCGACTTGATGCGGCCAGACTGAATAAGGATCACGATACACAGACCGTTGCCGATCTTGAGCTAAGTTTAGTGGAGCTACAGGCCGAGCATAAAAAATTTGTCGTTAAGGATGAATTTTCAAAAATCTATTCGGAGAATGGTGGCGTCGGTTACAACGCTTTTACCAGCAAAGATCAAACCTCTTACTTGATTTCATTGCCGTCTAACAAGTTTGAACTCTGGGCAGCGATTGAGTCGGATCGGATGAAAAATCCTGTATTGCGCGAATTTTATACCGAGCGCGAGGTGATCCGGGAGGAAAGACGCCGTTCATACGATAGCAGTCCCCGCGGATTGTTGTATGAGAACCTGTTGGCTAACGCCTTTACAGTTCACCCTTACCGTAATCCGATTATCGGTTGGGACACCGATATCCAGAATTTGACTCTGGCTGAGACCCGTGATTTTTTGCAGAGTTACTATGCACCGATCAATGCGGTTATTACCCTGGTTGGCGATATCTCGTTTGACCAGGCGGTTGCGACTGTCGGGCGCTATTTTGCCGATATTGCTGCCGGCACCCCGGTTCCGCAAGTAGTCTCCGAGGAGCCGGAGCAAAAAGGCGAGAAACGCGTCGCTGTCCATTTTGATGCCGAACCGCGCCTCTCTATCGCTTTTCATAAGCCGACCTTGCCAGATCGTCATGATTATGTGTTTGATGTGATCGATTCGCTATTGACCGGCGGTCCAACCGCCAGACTTTACCGATCCATTCTGGTTGAACAACAGCTGGTGTCATCGATCAACAGTTATGTTGCTCCGGGTGCGCGTTATGCCAACCTCTTTGTTATATCGGCCTCGCCACGCTATCCACACACCGTTGCCGAAGTCGAGCAGGCGATTGAAATTGAGCTGAGCAAGCTTGCATCAGAACCTGTTGCCGAACTCGAGCTGGAGCGGATCCGTAAACGATTGCGCACCGATACGATTCGCTCACTCGGCAGCAACAGCGGCCTGGCCCATATGCTGGCATATTATCAATCTATTACCGGATCCTGGCGTTATCTGGTCGATTATGAAAAACAGATCGAGACGGTATCGGCAGACGAGATTATGCAGGTTGCCGAAGAATATTTTGTCGCGCGTAATCGTACGGTGGTGGTTTTGTCCAAAGGGGAGAAAAACTGATGTCACGTTCTATTCTTTGGCTATTGGTTATCGCAACTCTTGGCCTCAACGCCTGCTCGCCGGTCACGGCTGCCAAGGTGCGTCCGGATGAACTGCAGTTTTCACCGTTGCAACTCGTTGTACCGGAGATTGAGCCGGTCGTACTGCCGAATGGCGTGCGTCTTTACCTTACTGAAGATCGTGAACTCCCGCTGATCCAGGTTACCGGCATGGTCGGAATCGGCAGTATCAATGATCCAGCGGCAAGGGAAGGGCAGAGCGCAGTGTTTGCAGCATTACTCGAAGATGGTGGTGCCGGGGCAAGAGGTCCGATTGCGCTTGAAGAGTACCTGGAGGATCTGGCAATTAATTTTAGTGTTGGCATCGATTCCTACGCAACTACCCTGAATCTGTCAATGCTGAGTGAAGATCTGGATGCTGGACTGGCTATACTCGATGATGTGTTGCGTCGACCGCAATTCAATTCTGATCGACTGGAACTTTTACGTCGGCAGTCAATTGAAGCTTTACGGCGTCAGAATGACAGCCCGCAAAGTATCGCCAGTCGTGCTTTTAATGCCGCGGTTTATGGAGATCACCCGTTCGGCAGAACTCCAACAATTGCTACAGTCAACAGTATTGAGCGTAAACATCTCGTCGACTTTCATACTAAACATTTTGTTCCGGAAAATTTCTGGCTGGCTATAAGCGGTGATTTTGATAAGCAGGTGATGACGCAACGGATACGTGCGTTACTAGTTGATTGGGAACAGCGTGACTACGAATCTGCCACAATCCCTGAGCTGCCTGATTCGCCAGATCCGGCAATCTGGCTGGCCGACAAGGATATCCCGCAGACAACCGTCATGATCGGTGGTGTCGGGATCAGTAAAGACAACCCGGACATGTTGCCGGTCAGGGTGATGAATGCCATCCTTGGTGGCAGCGGCTTTAACTCCAGGTTGATGCGGGAGATCCGTTCAAATCGGGGGCTGGCCTATTCGGTCTATTCCTACTATATGATTGGCCGGCGGTTGCCAGGCAGCTTTATTTCTAGCGGTGAGAGTAAAAATGCATCGGCAATGTTGATGACAACGCTGATGCTGGACGAAATGGCAAAAATTCGTACAGAGCTGGTGTCAGAGGAAGAATTAAAACT
This sequence comes from uncultured Desulfuromonadaceae bacterium, assembly GCA_965370375.1. Classification (GTDB taxonomy): domain Bacteria; phylum Desulfobacterota; class Desulfuromonadia; order Desulfuromonadales; family UBA2294; genus Kmv16. The sequence continues at coordinate 1,340 of CBDUUF010000008.1, read as the reverse complement.
GGCTAAAGAGAGCCGGGTAAACTCTTTTGTATTTGCTTTTACCGATAGTCATGATGTCCTGACCCAGCAGATGCGGCTCGATTATTATAGTTATCCGGAGGGGTATCTGCAAACCTATCGGGAGAAAGTTATGGCTATCACCCGTGAAGATGTTCTGCGGGTAGCCAAGGAGTATCTGCAGCCGGAGAAGATGGTAATTGTTCTGGTCGGGCGTCCCGATGGCTACGCAGCCGTGGCTGAAAAATTACAACTACCGATACGGGTTGTTCCGCAAATTGATATATCTGGAGAAGCCGAATGAGTAGTCAGGAGTCGACATTCGATCTGGTCCGGAAGTATTTCACTGAGACCGTCTGGCTTGACCTGCCCGAAGAGGCGTCAGCGGCCAGACATTTCTGGCTGAAAGTCTTACGTATCCTGATTATCGTTGTCCGGGACTTTAACCGCGATAAATGTATGTTGCGCGCTTCGGCCCTGACTTACGCCACGCTTTTGTCGATAGTGCCGCTGTTAGCTTTTGCCTTTGCCATATTGAAAGGGTTTGGGGTCCAGAACCAGATTGAGCCACTGCTTATTGAGAATCTCGCGGTCGGTTCGGAAGCCGTTGTTACACGTATTATCGAATATATTAACAATACCAACGTTACCAGACTCGGTACTGTCGGTCTCGGTATGCTGTTGCTGACAATTCTTGCACTTTTATCCAATATTGAAGAGAGTTTCAACTCGATCTGTGGCGTCAGTGAAACCCGCACCCTGATGCGGAGGTTTGCCGATTACTTCTCGGTCCTGGCCTTCGGCCCGTTGTTGATTGTCGTTGCCGTGTCGATGACCGCCACTATCCAGACGCTCGATGTTGTGCAGACGCTACAGTCGAAACAGTACCTCGGTGAGATGATCCGCTTCGCATTTAAAACACTGCCGTATGTCGCCATGTGGATCGCTTTCTCATTTATGTATATCTTCATGCCGAACATTCGTGTGCGACTGCCAGCGGCTATTATCGGTGGTGTGATTGGCGGTACCATCTGGCAGTTGGGGCAGGTTGGTTATGTCCTGTTGCAGGTTGGGGTTGCGCGTTATAACGCGATTTACGGTACTCTGGCCGCGTTGCCGATCTTCATCTTGCAATACCAGCCGCTGCCGTTGGGGTCCGAGTTTGCCGTTTCCGGAGCCTCCTCAAGCACGCTCTTGACCTCGACGATCGTCCCGGAGAGCGGCGCATAGATCTCCGAGACCGCTTTGACCGACTCGATCGTCCCCATCACGTCGTCCTTGGACAGCTCTGCGTCGACCTCGGGCAGCTCGACAAAAACGATGTCACCCAGTTGATCCTGTGC
>CBDUUF010000007.1:0-15311 GCA_965370375.1 uncultured Desulfuromonadaceae bacterium | reverse complement strand
CCGTTGGTTGCCGATGGCGGCATCAAATATTCCGGAGAATTGCCAAAAGCGATTGCTGCGGGTGCTGATGTCATCATGATCGGCTCCCTATTTGCCGGCACTGAAGAGTCGCCAGGTGAAACAATCCTTTATCAGGGCCGTACCTACAAATCATATCGCGGCATGGGCAGTCTCGGCGCGATGAAGCAGGGGAGTAAGGATCGCTATTTCCAGAGTGATGTCGAATCTGATGTCAAACTGGTTCCGGAAGGGATTGAAGGGCGGGTTCCTTATCGCGGACCTCTGTCAGATAATATCCACCAACTTCTCGGTGGCCTGCGGGCAGGTATGGGTTACACCGGCTGTGCCAATCTAGCAGATTTACAGAACAACGCACAATTCATGCGGATCACTAATGCCGGTCTGCGTGAATCACACGTACATGACGTGGCCATTACCCACGAAGCACCTAACTACCGGGTTGAACGCGAATAGCAATGATTGACATTCATAACGAAAAAATTCTGATTCTCGATTTTGGTTCCCAGTACACTCAGCTGATTGCCCGTCGGGTACGTGAATCACATGTCTATTGTGAGCTGCATCCACACGATATGGGACTCGACGAAATCCGTGCCTTCAACGCATCCGGTATCATACTTTCCGGTGGGCCGAAATCGGTTTACGATTCAGATGCGCCACAGATTGAGGAAGAGCTGTTTGAACTCGGCATACCGGTGCTCGGCATCTGCTACGGCATGCAGTTGATGAGCCGGCATTTCGGGGGTGAGGTTGTACCGGCTGGCAAGCGTGAGTTTGGTCACGCAGATTTATTGGCCAAAGGATCTCCAGGGCCGTTGTTTGATGGTTTTTTTGCTGATGGCAAAAGCCCGGTCTGGATGAGCCATGGCGATCACGTTGAACAGATTCCAAATGATTTCGAAGTGGTTGCCGGGACTGAGAATGCTCCGGTTTGTGGTATCCAAAACATTAAGCGCAACTTGTACGGAGTGCAATTTCACCCTGAAGTCAATCATACCCCGCGCGGTGAATTACTGATTGATACTTTCGTGCGCAAAATTTGTGATTGCAACGGTCAATGGACACCGGGCAAAATTATTGAGGATGCCATCGCTCGCATCCGGGAGCAGGTCGGCGAAGAAGAGGTTATTCTCGGGCTTTCCGGTGGGGTTGATTCTTCGGTGGCGGCGGCATTGATTCATCGCGCCATCGGTGATCAATTAACTTGTGTTTTTGTTGATAACGGCCTGCTGCGCCTCGGCGAAGGCGATCAGGTGATGGCGACCTTCGGCGAGAGCCTCGGGGTCAAAGTGATCCGGGTTGATGCCGAAGACCGTTTCTTAAGCAAACTGGCTGGTGAGACCGATCCGGAGAAAAAACGCAAGATCATCGGTAACTTGTTCGTTGATATTTTCGAGGAAGAGTCAAAACATTTGGATAATGCCAAGTGGCTGGCGCAGGGGACGATTTACCCGGATGTGATTGAATCAGCCGGAGCCAAGACCGGTAAAGCACATAATATAAAAAGTCACCATAATGTCGGTGGTCTGCCTGACTACATGACCCTGAAATTGCTCGAACCGCTGCGGGAGATGTTTAAGGATGAGGTACGCGCCGTCGGTGAGGAGCTTGGATTGCCACACCGTATGGTCTGGCGTCACCCGTTCCCTGGTCCGGGATTGGGAGTGCGGATCCTCGGCGAGGTGAAGCAGGAATATTGTGACATCCTGCGTCAGGCTGATGCTATCTATATCGAGGAACTTTACTCAAGTGGGCACTACGATAAGATCAGTCAGGCTTTTGCCGTATTCCTGCCGGTCAAAAGCGTTGGCGTTATGGGTGACGGCCGAACATACGAGTATGTAATTGCCTTGCGGGCCGTGGAGACCAAGGACTTTATGACTGCAGGCTGGTATCCGATGCCGTACGCCGATCTGGCACGTATCAGCAGTCGTATTATTAATGAAGTTAAAGGGATTAACCGAGTCACTTACGACATATCAAGTAAACCACCGGCAACTATTGAGTGGGAATAAATCACCAGGGACGGAATTTTATTCCGTCCCTTTTTTTATGCATTGTTTTTGGTAAATGGCGAGCATTCTGGTAGTCTTATCGGGTGGTTGTCTTAGCTTTAATTGTTGGCCCTGTACTTGCCTTGAACAATAGCGGTGGTTTATGTCCTTACCGAGTGACAGCAGTAAAAAGGTTTTGTGTCCTGATTGTGATTTCGCACAGCGGGTGCCGCAACTTTCTCCCGGGCAAAAAGCGTATTGTTCCCGTTGTGGCCACAAGCTGGCCGAATCTTTTTCGCACGGATTGAATTTCCCTCTGGCGCTCGCTATTACCGCCCTCATTCTGTATGTGATCGCTCTTAATACGCCATTTTTAACCATGCGCACCGGCAGCATTATGAATGCCACAACGCTGACCAGCTCGGTTGTGGCTCTGGCTCAACAGGAGATGATGCCGGTGGCGATTCTTGTCACGTTGACCTCTATCGTGATTCCGCTGTTGCAGACGCTGTTTCTTATCTATCTGTTACTCCCTATTCAAATAGGTTATTGTCCAAAATACCTTGGTACGGTCTACCGCTATTATCACTACCTGCGCGAGTGGAGTATGGTCGATGTTTTTTTTCTCGGTGTGCTGGTAGCGCTGATTAAATTGACCAAGATGGCCGAGATTGTACCTGGTGTGGCCCTTTGGATGATGCTGTTGTTAATGTTCATTCTGTCGGCGGCTGATCGCTCCATTGAGCGTGAGCGGTTCTGGGCGACGGTCAGGAGGTGCCGAACATGAGTAACGTTTTGTGCCTCTGTCATGTTAGCCGCTTGACCAGTGGTGTTCCGACCGATTTAGCTGGTGATGCAAAACTATTATGTCCACGTTGTGGGGCTGCTCTGCATGAACGCAAGCCAGACAGCTTGCAGCGGACTTGGGCGTTGCTGCTTGCCAGTATAGTTTTCTATATACCGGCCAATCTGTTGCCGATTACCAAGACCAGTTATATTGGCGGTGTGCAATCAGACACAATTATGAGTGGCGTGATCTACTTTGCTCATACCGGAGCCTGGCATATTGCCCTGATTATTTTTGTCGCCAGTGTGATGGTGCCTATAGCAAAGATAATAATCTTGATCTATTTGCTGGTGTCGGTACAGCGTGCGTCAGAGCATCGCCTGGTTGATCGTACCCGGCTCTACCGGATCACGCATTCTATCGGGCGTTGGTCGATGGTCGATATTTTTGTTGTGGCGGTGCTGGTTGCCCTGGTCCAGCTCGGGCCTATTGCCGGGATCGAAGCTGGTCCTGGTGCTATTTACTTTGGTGGTGTCGTTGTATTTACCATGTTTGCCGCCGAAGCGTTTGATCCGCGTTTGATCTGGGATCGGAGGGAGAAGTTATGAGTGAAAATAGCGGTTCTAATGCATATTATCCGGAAGCTGAGGTGCATCGAAAAAAAAGCTTTTCCCTGATCTGGCTGATCCCGATTATCGCTGTTGTCGTTGGCGCGGTTATGGCAGTTCAGGCGATTGTAACCAAGGGGCCGTTGGTTACGATCACTTTTGACAAGGCCAGTGGCGTGGTTGCCGGGAAAACCCAAATCCGGTACAAGGATGTCACAGTCGGCCTGGTCGAAACCATCCACCTCAGTGACGACTTGTCTTCGGTTATTGTCGAAGCCAGAATGGATAATTCGATTGAGCCGTACCTGGTAGATACTACCCAGTTCTGGATCGAGACTGCCAGAATATCAGCCGGTGAGGTCTCTGGTCTGGGCACATTGCTCTCCGGGGCATTTATCGGCATGGACCCTGGCGATGGGACAAAAGCCGCGCGTTTATTTGGTGGACGTGATAGGCCGCCGGTTGTGACGACTGGTCTTCCGGGGCGGAGCTTTTCTCTGGTTGCAGATACTCTCGGCTCCATCAATATTAAAAGTCCTGTCTACTATAAGCAGATCAAGGTCGGTGAAGTTGTCAGCTATCAGCTAATGGAAGATGGTTCCGGGGTCAGGGCGCAGATTTTCATCAACGAACCGTATGATAAATTCGTAAAGGCCTCGAGTCGGTTCTGGAATGCTTCCGGAATTGATCTTAAACTCGATGCCAAGGGGATTCAGGTTAAAACCGAATCGTTGACCAGTATCTTATCCGGCGGTATTGCCTTTGAGACACCGGTCGGTTTTGAAATGGCAACCGAAGCAGAAGATGGTGCATCTTTTCATCTCTTTCGCAATCACGCTACTTCAAAAGAAAAACGATTCTTCAGACGAAATTATTATTTTGCCCACTTCCCGCATTCGGTGCGCGGACTTGAACCAGGTGCACCGGTTGAGTTTCTCGGTTTCAAAATTGGCGAGGTGGTCGATTTGAAACTTGAACTCAATGTTGAAAAAGTCGAATTTAAAGCGCCAGTACTGTTTTATATTGAACCGGAACGAATCCATACTCTCGGTGATAAACAAATTACGGGAACAGGATTGGTGGAAGAGATGGTTCGACGTGGGATGCGGGCACAATTGAAAAGTGGCAATCTGTTGACCGGTCAGTTGTATATTGATCTGGTAATTCAGGACAAGGCGACAGCCCGGAAAATAGATTATAGTTTAGCTTATCCGCGTCTGCCGACTATTCCGTCGGATGTTGAGGAACTCACCGCAAGTGTCCGCTTTATCCTTGACGATATGAAACAGATTCAGTTCAAACGTCTCGGTACTGATCTGCACCAGACCTTGACGTTACTCAACAGTAATCTTGAGCGGACCGATGAACTGTTTAAAGTCGTTAATGCTGACACTATGCCGCAGATTGAAGTAGCTTTAAACTCTCTACAAGTCTCGATGGAAGCTATACGCAAATCAATCGGCGATGATTCGGACTTGAATCAAGACGCACGTCTGGCGCTGGCTGAAATGGCAGAAGCTGCTCGAGCATTCAAAGTGCTGTCAGATTATCTGGCCAAACACCCGGAGTCGTTACTACAAGGAAAGGATAAATCCGAATGAAGCCCCGTATGGTAGCAGTAGCGGTGTTCGTTGTGACTATAGTGCTGATGTTGTCAGGTTGCGGACGCTCGCCATCGCCGATGTATTATACTCTCGAAGCATCTAATACCGGTACGGCTCAGTCTGTCGAACTGCCTGAATCGTTCACACTCGGTCTTCGCCAGGTGTCCCTGCCGAGCGTCCTCAAACAACCACAGCTTGTTCTGATCAACAATGAACAAGTTAAACCCCTTGAATTCCACCGTTGGAGCGAGCCGCTAGACGCAGCCATCCTTAGAGTAGTATCTACTGAATTGCGTTCTCGTCTTAACACCGCGTCGATTCTCTCTTATCCTTGGCCTGCTGCGTTTGACCCTGCACAGACGTTGACGATTAACGTTACGCATTTCAGTGGTTTGCCGGGTGAGGAAGTAGAACTAGCTGGTGTCTGGATACTTAGTAATATGGGCGGCAGTCCTGCGTTAATAACGGAGCGGTTTCATTTTATCGAAAAAGTGGTCGGAACTGACTACCCCGCTTTGGTCAGAGCGCATTCAGGTGCTCTCGATCAGTTTGTTAATCAACTTGCGGTAACTTTGATAGCTGTTGATTAGGGCAGGCTATTACCTTTGACAGGTCAGGAATACAAGTCTCAACTATAAAAGCGGTGATGTTTATGAATGACAGCAAAACCACCCTTCAGGAACTGAAAGACCGGATGGCTCGGTTTGTCCGTGAGCGTGACTGGGAGCAGTTTCATACCCCGAAAAACCTCGCCATGTCGATCGCTATCGAGGCAGCTGAGCTGATGGAACATTTCCAATGGCTAACCGTGGAAGAATCAAAAAGACTTGAAGCTGAGCATCTGACTGCTATTGGTGAGGAGTTGGCTGATATCATTATTTACTCGTTATCTTTGTCTAATACCCTGAATCTCGATCTGTCACAGACCGTTATCGCCAAGATGGAAAAAAACATTCAAAAGTACCCTTCGGATAAAGTTAAAGGTAAATCCCACAAATATACCTATTACCAGGACAAGGACGATAGTGAGCGCTAGAAAGCCGGGTAAACCGGCAAAAAAATATAGTCAGGCGGCCCGTCTGCATGACGTAATTCGTATTCTGGAAGCACGCTACGGGGCGACGGTTGACGAGATCGCTGAAGAGGCCAATGTTACCAGACGCACTGTTTATCGTGACCTCGATGCTATCCGTGATGCCGGTTATCCACTGATCTCTGAAAAGGAGCCGGATGGTTGTACTCTTTATCGCTTTATAACCGGCTTTAAAAAAATTCCTCCGATCACCTTTTCGCTTGAAGAGCTGATGACACTTTATCTTTGCCGCGGTCAACTCTCATTTTTGCAAGGTACACCGTTTCAGGAGGATCTCGAAGAAATCTTTGGTCGCCTGCGCTCCAGCCTGCCGCCGCGCAGTGTGGCCCATCTGGAGCGAATCGCTTCGGCGGCTACACCGCGGTTCCAGGGCGTTAGAGATTATCAAGGGAAGAAAGCGCTGCTCAAGGATCTGCGTAAGGCATTGCTTTACCAATATCGCTGTCGTTTGACCTATACTCCGCCGCATCGCGAGGCGACGGAGTATGTGTTTGATCCATACACGCTCTTGTTTTTTAATAACTCACTTTACCTCGGCGGCTATGCGCACAATCGCCAGGCGTTGCGGCTGTTTCTGGTCGATCGTGTTGACCAGGTTGAGTTGTTAGATGACCGGTTCGAAGTTCCTGAAGGGTATAATGCCGATAATCTGACCGGCAGTGCTTTTGGCTTGATCGAAGGTGAGACCTTTCAACTCAAGGTTCGTTTTGGCAGTGCCGTGGCGCATCTGGTTCGTGAGCGCAATTGGCATCCGAGTCAGTCGATTGAAGAGCAGGCTGATGGCTCACTTATTTTGTCGTTGCAGGCCAGCGGCGAAAAAGAGATTTTAGCCTGGCTCTATTCTTATTTGCCACACGTTCAGGTGCTTGAACCGGCACAGCTCAAACAGCTGTTTGTTGCTGGCCTGCGTGAAATGCTGGGTTACATTGACAATTGAACTTCAGGTAAGATCCTTTCTTTTAAATTACAGCCGTTGATCTTCTGTGACATATTCTGTCACGCCTATCGGTAGGATATAATCATAACCTACAGGGAGGTCATTATGGTCTGGCTCGATGCAATTGATTCTCAAGGCAACGCACTCTATTTCGATATCCACCATGTTGAACGTCAACGGCGTGGGCGGCGCTGGCGGCATGCTGTTAATGGTATCTGTGGCAACGGTCTGGTTGAAGTTGATGTGCTGGTAGAACCGGACGCCGGCGGTATTGTAACTTTTGCCGACTTGTCGGCAAACGGCAGCGCTGATCTGTCGCTGCTCGCTACTGTCGATCGCTACGGCCTTGAATCGGAACTGTTATTAGCGGCTGAATCGCACTGCAACCTACGTTTCGCCCCGAAACCGGTCAGCCGTCTGTTTCAATCACACTATGAACAGCAGGCAGGGCGCATCGCGGAGGCCGGTCCTGTTTGGCAGCAGGTTGGTTGATAGTTATTTTTACTGATCGTCCCGTTGCTTTTTATGCATCAGTAGGGTAAAAAATAGAAACTTTTCCCTCAAGGATAAACCTGATGCGTAATCTGATTCTTGCTTCAACCAGCCCTTATCGACGTGAGCTGCTTAAACAGCTTGGTATTCCTTTTACCGTGGCAACTCCGCTGTATACAGAAAAGCTCGATCAGAGTGTAGCCCCTGAGTTGCTGGTCAAGCACCTCTCTTTGGGTAAAGCAGCGAGTCTGCGTCGACATTATCCTGAAGCATTGATCATCGGTTCTGATCAGGTGTTTGTCGACCCGCGTGGACGCATTATTGGCAAGCCGGGTAGCCGGATGGCAGCGATCCGCCAACTACAGGCTATGACCGGCTTGAGTCATACGTTTTATACTGGTGTGACGGTCTATGATGCCGCAACAGATGAGTCATCATCTGATTTCGCCTCGTTTACAGTGACTCTACGCACCTTGACTGACGAACAGATTACAACCTATATAGACCATGATCGCCCCTTTAAATGTGCCGGCTCTTTCAAAATTGAAAAGCTCGGTATCGCCCTGATGGAGAAGATGGAAGGGGAGGATTACACCAGCCTGATCGGTCTGCCGTTGATTAAATTGACCTCGCTTCTGGAGCGCTTTGGCGTCAAGGTTCTTTGACGTCCTTTTCTTGACCAGTTCAGACTCTGAATGCTATGATTACATCCCTTGTAGCGCATTAGTTACGGGGTTGTTTTTTTTCATTATTGTTCTGCTCACAAGCACCTTTCCCTGGATAACTGCTCTTTATGAAACACGCCGATTTTGTCCACCTCCATTTGCATAGTCAATACAGTCTCCTGGACGGAGCGATCAAAATTCCTGATCTGGTTAAGCGTGCTCATGACTTGCATATGCCAGCGGTCGCTGTTACTGATCATGGCAATATGTTCGGCGCAGTTGAGTTTTATCTTGAGGCGTCCAAGCATGGGGTTAAGCCGATTATCGGTTGTGAGGTTTACGTAGCACCCGGCGCTCGCCAGGATAAGTCCGGAATACGAGGCGCTGGTGAGGCATCAAATCATCTACTCCTACTGGCGATGAATCAAACCGGTTATCGCAACCTCTGCTTCATGATATCTCAGGCCTATCAGGATGGCTTCTACTATCGTCCGCGAATCGATTGGGAACTGCTCAAGGAGTACAACGAGGGCGTTATCGCCATGAGCGCCTGCCTCGGTGGTGAGATTCCACAGTTGATTCTGAAGAATAAGTTCGATGATGCGAAGCGCCGGGCTGAAGAAATTTCACAGATTTTCGATAATGATCGTTTTTACCTCGAACTACAGGAAAATTTCATACCGGAACAGAAAATTGCCAACGAAGCATTGATCGATATCTCCAGGCAGAGTGGGTTGCCACTGGTAGCGACCAATGACTGTCATTATCTGACCCGGGAAAATGCTTACGCTCACGAAGTCCTGCTCTGCGTCCAGACCGGCAAGACCATGGATGATACCGAGCGGATGCGCTTTCATAACGATGAGTTTTACATGAAGACGCCGGAAGAGATGGCGGCACTCTTTTCGCACGTTCCTGAGGCGTTGCAGAGTACGATTGATATCGCCTCGCGCTGCAATATTGAATTTGATTTCAATACCTACCATTTTCCTGCTTACGAAAAACCTGAGGACAAGACTCTTGATGACGTGCTGGTTGAAGATGCCCGTGCCGGACTCAAGGAACGTTTTGCGGAGATGTGCCTGAACCGCCCCGAGTTCTCGAAAGAAGATGAACAAGAGTACTGGGACCGGCTACAAGTTGAGCTTGACTGTATCATTCAGATGCGGTTCCCCGGTTATTTTTTGATTGTTGCCGATTTCATCGTTTGGGCCAAAAATCAGGATATTCCGGTTGGACCGGGGCGTGGTAGTGCCGCTGGCAGTCTGGTTGCTTTTGCTCTGCGCATCACCGATATCGATCCACTACCGTATAATCTGCTGTTCGAACGGTTCCTCAATCCGGAGCGTGTTTCGATGCCGGATATCGACGTCGACTTTTGTATCTACGGGCGTGAGGATGTTATCAATTACGTCCGCGAGAAGTACGGGCAGGAAAATGTTGCGCAGATCATCACCTTTGGCACCATGCAGGCCAAAGGGGTTATTCGCGATGTCGGCCGGGCGCTGAATGTTCCATATGGTGAGGTAGACAAACTAGCCAAGTTGGTGCCGAATGCTCTCGGTACAACGCTGAAGAAAGCTCTGGAACAGGAGCCGCAGCTACGCGAGGCCACCAAAAAAGATCCAAAACATAAAGAACTGATTGATATCGCGCTGGCTCTGGAGGGCTTGACTCGGCACGCCTCGACCCATGCCGCTGGTGTCGTTGTTACACCGACACCGTTGACTGAATACCTGCCGCTCTATGTCGACCAGAAGACCGGTAGTCAGGTGACCCAGTTTGCCATGAGCTATGTTGAGAAGATCGGCTTGGTCAAGTTCGACTTTCTCGGTCTGAAGACTCTGACCGTTATCGACAAATGTATCCGGCTGATTCATCGCCAGGAGCCAGATTTTGATCTTCGGCTGATGAAGGATGACGATCCCAAGACCTATGAGCTGCTAGCCCGGGGTGAGACGACCGGTGTCTTTCAGCTGGAGTCGAGCGGCATGAAGGAGTTGCTGGTAAAACTCAAGCCGACCTGCTTCGAGGATATTATTGCAGTTTGTGCTCTATATCGACCTGGCCCACTCGGATCAGGCATGGTCGATGACTTTATCCAGCGCAAGCATGGCAAGCGCAAAATCACCTACGATTTTCCGCAACTGGAGCCGCTCCTCAAAGACACCTACGGGGTTATTGTCTACCAGGAACAGGTCATGCAGATCGCTCAGGTGTTGGCAAATTACTCTCTGGGCGGTGCCGACCTGCTGCGACGTGCCATGGGTAAGAAAAAAGCCGAAGAGATGGCCAAACAGAAGGATCTATTCCTGGCCGGTGCGAAGGATAATAAACTCGATCTTAAAAAAGCGGCAGCAGTTTTCGAACTGATGGAGATGTTTGCCGAATATGGATTCAATAAATCGCACTCGGCTGCCTATGCCTTGATCGCCCTGCAGACCGCTTACCTCAAAACGCATTACCCGGTTGAGTTCATGGCTGCGCTGTTGACCGAGGACATGGAAAACACTGACAAGGTCATCAAAAATATAAGTGAAGTCCGGGCTATGGGGATTGAGGTGCTACCTCCAGACATTAATGCCTCGGATCGATTTTTCGGCGCATATGATAAAGAGATTCGTTTTGGTCTTGGTGCGGTTAAAGGTGTCGGTTCGGCGGCGCTTGAGTCGATCATTGCAGAGCGGAAGAATGATCCGTACAAAAGCCTTGCCGATTTCTGCGAACGGGTCGATCTGCGCAAGGTTAATCGAAGGGTAGTAGAAGCGCTGATCAAATGTGGAGCCTTCGATTCCATTGGCGGCAAACGCTCCCAGTATATGGCGGTACTAGATGAATCGCTTGAAATTGGACAAAACCTGCAACGTGAAAAGGCTTCAGGTCAAGAATCTTTATTCGGCACCGAAGAAATCGTGTCGCATCAAGGGAATGGCTACGGTTCTTTGCCGGATATCGAGGAGTGGACGGAAAAGATTTTACTCGGGTTTGAAAAAGAAGCGCTCGGTTTCTTTATTACCGGCCATCCATTATCCCGACATATAGAGATTATCAAGCGATTTACAACCTGTGATACGGCCGGATTGATCGAACGCAGTGATAAAGAGAAGGTTCGGGTTTGTGGATTGGTCGCGGCGACTCGGCAGATGACCACCAAAAAAGGCGACCGCATGGCGATAGTGACTCTGGAGGATCTGGCCGGGGTTGTTGAGGTTGTGGTTTTCCCGGAGCTCTATGCCAGCTGTGCCGAGTTGTTAAGTGGCGATGAACCGTTGCTGGTGACCGGTGGGCTAGAAGTTGGTGAGGAGAGCTGTAAGATTATTGCTACGGAAGTGACGTTACTGAATAATGTCAAGGAAGCCCAGACCAGTCGGGTTCATTTGCGTTTGTCGACACCCGGTCTGGATGTAGAGCAACTCCGTGATCTGCGCAGCCTGCTGTTGCGCAACCGTGGTGGCTGTGAAGTTTTGTTACACATGGAAATTCCGAATCGGAGTGAAACCGTTATCAAACTGCCGGAAAACCTCAAGGTTGCAGCGAATGATCAAATAATGGATGATACTAAACGACTTTTCGGCTACAATGTCGTCACTTTCGAATGATATCTATGCTGGAATCTGTCGGCTTAGGCCTATCGGATGTGCAAAGAACCGGTTTGATCGGTCTTCAATAAGGTAACAATAGGAGTTTTACAGATGCAAGTCCATCTAGATTTTGAAAAACCTTTGGTTGATCTTAAAACAAAGATTCGTGAACTGCGCGAGTATTCTACTGATAACGTTGACTTCTCCAGCGAGCTTGCAAAGCTGGAGAAAAAGGCGGAAAAACTGCGCAATGATATCTTTAGTAACTTGAATCGTTGGCAACGAACCCAGTTGGCCCGGCATCAGAATCGCCCTTATACTCTCGATTACATTGAAAATATTTTTACAGACTGGTTCGAAGTGCATGGCGACCGCAATTTCCGTGAAGACCCGGCACTGGTTTGTGGTTTTGCCCGTTTCAACGGTGAGCCGTGTGCGATAATTGGTCATCAAAAGGGGCGCGGTACCAAGGATAAGGTCTATCGTAATTTTGGTATGCCGAATCCTGAAGGTTACCGCAAAGCGTTACGTGTTATGCAGATGGCTGAACAGTTTGGTTTGCCAATTTTTACCTTTGTCGATACACCTGGAGCATTCCCCGGTATAGGTGCTGAAGAGCGTGGTCAGGCTGAAGCGATCGCTCGTAATTTACGGGAGATGGCCGCGCTGAAGGTTCCGGTGATTGTTACTGTGACTGGTGAAGGTGGCTCGGGTGGTGCCTTGGCGATTGCCGTTGGCAATAAGGTCATGATGATGGAATACTCGGTCTACGCAGTTATTTCACCAGAAGGTTGCGCTGCTATCCTCTGGAGCGATGGAGCTAAAGGACCGCAGGCGGCTGAAGCGTTGAAACTGACCGCTAAAGATGTAGATGAGCTGGGTTGTGTCATTGATGATGTGATTCCTGAACCAGCCGGCGGGGCGCACAATGATCCGCTACTGGCAGCGGCGAACATCAAGGAGTATTTGCAAAAGCATCTTGATGAATTGAATAAATTGTCTGGCGATGAACTTGTTGAGCAGCGGTACCAGAAGTTTCGCGCTATGACCATAATTGAGGAGTAGGGTAGCGGGACATCATGCCGATGCCGGGTGTAAACAGAGTTGTTGGAGTTGGGCAGTGCGCTTATGACATCGTCGGCTCACTGGATAATTATCCGCAGGTTGATCAAAAAACAGAGTTACTAGATATTTCCTTTCAGGGCGGAGGGCCAGTGGCCACCGCCCTGGTTACGTTGGCTCGACTTGAAGTTGAAACAGCGATCTGCAGCAGGATTGGTGGCGACCTGTTTGGTGAGCGTATACGCGACAGTTTGTTTGCTGAAGATGTGGACTGTTCAGCTTTGTATGTTGACCCGAAAGGAACCAGCCAACTGGCTTTTATTGCTGTCGATGCAGCAGGTAAACGGACTATCTTCTGGCATCGTGGCACCGCGCGGCCTTTGTCTGCCTCAGAGATTGACAGTGAATTAATTAACAGTGCTGACGTTTTGCATCTGGATGGACTGCATTATGAAGCTGCCTATGCTTCTGCTGTGCTGGCGCGCAAGCATGGAGTGACTACCGTGCTCGATGGCGGCACTTTGCGTGAGCGAACGCTTGAATTATTGCCTTTGATTGATCATGTGGTTGTTAGTGAAAAATTCGCCGGACAACTTTGTGCTGATATGTCTGTGCCTGAAGCTCTGAATTGTTTATTAGATTATGGCGCTGTTGCGGCTACAGTCACTTGCGGTGATCAAGGGAGTTGGACTACTGAGCGGGGCGGAGAAATGTTCCACCAACCGGCTTTTGTTGTAGATGTCGTGGATACGACCGGTTGTGGCGATGTCTTTCATGGTGGCTACATTTACGGTTTATTGCAGGGAATGTCGATCCGTGAGTCGGTACGTTTTGCTGCTGCATGCGCCGCACTAAAAGCACAGGCGACTGGGGGACGTATAGGTATACCAAGTTTAAGCGAAGTATTGCGACTATTACAATAGCTAAGCATTAAAATAGATAATAATTATTATAAGTGTGTACAGTAAAATAATAGAGTGTATAAAGGTATAGTGATGCTATATAATATGTATGTAGCAAAAGGAGTATATAACATATGATAAATATAATAAAATCAATCATAATTATCTCTATAATAAGCATAACTATAGCTTGCGCCCCAGCGTATGATGTGCGCGTTGTCGACACGCCACAAGATCAACAGCTAAAAGGGCACCAGAAACCATATATTGTTAATGGTAAGCGATATGAGCCGTTACGTGATCATAACGGTTTTGTCCAGGAAGGTAACGCCAGTTGGTATGGTAAAAAGTTTCATGGACGCAAAACAAGCAATGGTGAAACTTACAATATGTACGCTATGACAGCTGCTCATAAAACCTTGCCGATGGGGGTTTATGTCAAGGTGACCAATAAGACAACCGGTCAGCAGACTATCGTTCGGGTTAATGATCGCGGTCCATTCATCGCTGGACGAATTATTGATCTCTCTTACTCTGCCGCCAAAGAAGCTGGTGTGGTTGAGCACGGAACCGCGCCGGTAATTATCGAAGCTCTCGGTTACAAAGCAGACGGCAGTTCCTCAACCAGGGTGACTTATACTCAGCCAAAGAGCTACGATATAGGTAGTTTCGCTGTGCAAGTTGGAGCTTTTACCGTTAAGGCGAATGCTGATCGTCTCGCCGCAGAAATGCGATCTAAATATGGCTCAGCCAGAGTCAGTGAAGGGTGGGTTGATGGCAAGCGGTACTATCGGGTTTGGGTTGGAAACTTCCCGTCACTTGATGTTGCGGAAACAACCAAGCTGAAATTCAATGGTGGTTTCGTCATTGCTATTGAATAGATAAAGAGGCACCAGGAAATAGCACGAACCTGAAGTTTTTAGTCGACCCCTTCTTGCTGGCTACTTGTAGATAGCGCAATCAGCGTTATACTGAAGATCAGTGTCAGTTTTTCAGCTTATGCTTCAGGGGGATATTCATGCAACAGACACCTCCAAATGTCCTGAAAAGGTCAAAAGTATATTCATACTTTCTTTGTCTCTGTACGACTTTAAATCTATATAGTTAAAGAGTTAACCTATGCTGCAGATGAGTTGCCCAAATTGCAATGGAGTCATAAATTCACAGTTCCTTGCCGAGGTATCGACTTTTGAGTGTGGGCAATGTAATCAGGATATTGCGGTTAAGGACATATTCATTACAACCAAATATTTCACTATAAGTCGGGAGGATTTTCTGAATCGAATCTTTCATTTTCAGAGACTTCTCAGGGATGTCGAAGAAGAACGGATTTTGCTGGCGAATAATGATGAGGCATCAAACAAAAGTATAGAGAGCCTGGAAATGTTCTATGCGTCGTTGCAGGAGTTGTTAGTAGGCGCCAGAGATAGTTACCGGATGGAAGTTCCTGGTGATATTCTCGTGGGACTCAATGACCTTGGCAAAAAGAGTAAAGGTAAATTATTAAATCTCAGCGTAGAAGGCGGCTCAATTGAACTTGTGGAGTTTAATAAAGTTCCAAGAAG
>CBDUUF010000006.1:0-16419 GCA_965370375.1 uncultured Desulfuromonadaceae bacterium | reverse complement strand
GTTTCGGCCAACGGCACAATTGCATGGCGGCATTATCAACATACATATGTGTCAGCTCAACATCCGGATACTCTTTAGCAACCCGCTCGACAACCTCTCGCCACAGCACAGAAGTCGACAACACGTTAGCCTTGTCGATGGAACAGAGTTTACCGCCCCGCTTACGGGCCGCCTGGAAACCGACATGAGAGATTCGCTCAATCTCGGCATCCGAATATTTCATGGTGTCAAAACCGATCCGCTCTGCACCCTCGCCTTCGATCCCTTTCGGCTGGGCAAAATAGATACCGCCGGTCAATTCCCGTACAACCAGAATATCAAAACCACCCTCTACTACCTCTTTTTTCAACGATGAATTTTCAGTCAGCGCCGGAAACAGGATTGCCGGACGCAGGTTGCAATACAGTCCGAAAATCTTACGTAATGGCAGCAAAGCACCCCGCTCCGGCTGGTCATCGGGCGGCAGTGACTCCCATTTCGGGCCACCAACAGAACCGAACAGCACCGCGTCAGCAGCGCGACAAACATCAACTGTCGCCTCCGGCAACGCCTTGCCGTCTTCATCGATTGCAATTCCACCTACGTTAGCGTTGGTCAGCTCGAAGGTAACATCGAACTTGCCTTGAACAGCGCTAAGTACCTTGACCGCTTCAGTCATAACTTCCGGGCCGATTCCATCACCGGGCAAAACAGCTATTTTAAATGTTTGACTCATCAGTAGATATCTCCTTCACATATTCAAATATTTGATATTTTCAGCCGCAACTATAGTGATTGCATGGTGCCGCGTCAACGCTTTTCAATTGTTTCCGCAAGCACAGGTTCCAGGACAAAACAACCGGCGCCATAACTGGCCCATTTGCCGACATGAAACATTTCTGCAAGACGTACAATTATGTATAAATCCTCTGTCAGACCACTATTCAGCGTAACCGTTCCACTGACTCCACCAATTCCTTGTATTCCGTGGTTCGCATCGAGCTGTCGCCAGTCGACCCAGGTAAGTTTGCCCGACTCTGCATTAACTTTTGCCGCGTCGTCAATAAGTGCGGGGATGAAAGATTCCAACTCAACTCTACAGGATGAATACAAAATCGAAGTCACACGCCGGAGCATGAATGGAAACAGGTCTTTAAATTCAGCGGCAAACAAAGGGCGATTTTTCTTTAGCAGACGGGCGGGAGTAACAAATCGCAGAGAAAGAGGCTGACCACTAAAAGGCTTCTCTTCGATCAGCCATCGAGCTTTCAACCATGGCAGAGACACATTATCCAGAAGTGATCCTGGTTGCCAAACCGGCTGCCAGGCAGCGTTATGGGTCAAAGCCGATATACTATTGAGATCAAACCGGCCTGAGCCTTTATGCAAACCGATCCTGCCAAGTCCGATCAGAACCTTGGCAAAAGTAATGGCATGTCGCACCCCGTCCCCTGGAAACAGGACATCGATAGACAACACCTCACCCGCAGCATAATCAGTAACCAGCAAGTTTTCAGGATCGATGATAAATGGTGGTGCAGGTTTCTGAAAACGCTTTTGGGCCACAGGATCTTCAGCCGGAAGTGGGTTAAGCAGTTCCTTAAGCGCCGAGTCATCCAGGCCAGACTCAGCTGCCAATCGCGCGCCACGGATCAGTTCCTTGCGCCAGTGGAGAATCATCCCCGGTTCAAAACGGAGCGACTCAAGGAGCTCAAGACTGAACCTTACCTTGACCAGCTCCAAACTCGTTATCTGCTCAATTAGTGACATGGATAAAAAAATAGGCGGGTCACAAGGACCCGCCCATCTCGATCAACATGAAATTATAATCAACTACACTGCGGTAATGCCTTCATCATCTCACGATTCATCCGTGAGATAAATGCGACCTTAACACCTTTCGGACATGCTGCCTGGCACTCATAGTGGTTGGTACAGTTACCAAACCCCTCGGAGTCCATATGCTCAACCATTGCCTTGACCCGCAGACCAGCTTCAGCTTTGCCTTGCGGCAACAGAGCCATTTGCGAAACCTTGGCCGAAGTAAAGAGCATAGCCGACGCGTTCGGGCAGGCCGCAACACAGGCACCACAGCCGATACACTCAGCCGCATCCATCGCCTCATCAGCTTCAACCTTCGGAATCAATATGGCATTGCCATCAGCAACTCCACCCGTGTGAGCCGAGGTGTAGCCATAAGATTGGATGATACGATCAAGCGCATCACGATCAGTCATCAGATCCTTGATGATCGGGAAGGCCTTAGAGCGCCATGGTTCAATATAGATATGGTCGCCATCCTTGAACTTGCGCATATGCAACTGGCAAGTGGTGATCAACTTATCAGGACCATGCGCGATGCCATTAATCACCTGAGAGCAGGTACCACAGATCCCCTCGCGGCAATCATGGTCAAACTCAATCGGCGTAATCCCTTGCTTAATCAAATCCTCGTTAACTTCGTCAAGCATCTCCAGAAAGGAGGAGTCGGGGCTGACATCTTTAGCCTCGTACTGCTCCAACCGGCCTTTGTCATTCTGGCCGTTCTGACGCCATACGTGCAGTATCAGGTTCATTATTTGTAACTCCTTACGGCAAGTTTAACATTCTCAAATTTCAAAGGCTCCTTGTGCAACTCAGGCTCCTTATCGTTACCCTTGAATTCCCAGGCAGCGACGTAAGTGAAGTTTTCATCATCACGCAACGCTTCACCATCATCAGATTGATGCTCAGTGCGGAAGTGACCACCACACGATTCTTCACGATTCAGAGCATCTTTGGCAAGAATCTCACCGAACTC
Organism: uncultured Desulfuromonadaceae bacterium; assembly: GCA_965370375.1. Taxonomy (GTDB): domain Bacteria; phylum Desulfobacterota; class Desulfuromonadia; order Desulfuromonadales; family UBA2294; genus Kmv16. Next base: position 13,640 of record CBDUUF010000006.1, on the reverse strand, counting down.
AAGGAAGTCAGCAACGCGGCCAGCATTCTCCAGCTGAGAATTGATCTCTTCTTTATTGCCGGTAACCTTGACATTCTGCCAGAACTCGTCACGCAGCTCCGGAATCAATTTAAGGGCATTATTCAGACTCTCTTCGCTCCGAGCCATACCGACATTCTCCCACATGATCTTGCCAAGCTCACGATGGAATTGGGCAACAGTCTTCTTGCCGTTGATCGACATCAATGTGTCGATCTGACCCTGAGATTCTTCAATCGATTTCTTGAACTCAGGATGATCGTCCTTGACCGCACCCGGAGTCACACCGGCCAGGTAGTTGGCAATGGTGTTCGGAATTACGAAGTAACCATCAGCCAGACCCTGCATCAGTGCCGAAGCACCGAGACGATTGGCCCCGTGAACTGAGAAGTTGGCTTCACCGAGAACAAACAGGCCAGGAACATTACTCATGCAATTGTAATCAACCCAGAGGCCACCCATGGAGTAATGCGGAGCCGGGTAGATACGCATTGGCTGAACGTAACCATCTTCATCAGTAATCTTTTCGTACATTTGGAAAAGGTTGCCGTAGCGCTCTCTGATCGTGTCCTCGCCAACACGGTTGATCGACGATTCGAAGTCGAGATAAACACCGCGCTTGCCCGGACCGACGCCGCGCTCGTCATCACACTGCTCTTTAGCCGCACGTGAAGCGATATCACGCGGAGCGAGGTTACCGTAGGAAGGATACTTCCGCTCCAGATAATAGTCACGATCGTCCTCAGCAATATCACTGGCAACTTTTTCGCAATCCTCAGATTTTTTCGGAACCCAGCAACGGCCATCATTACGCAGCGATTCGGACATCAAGGTCAGTTTTGACTGATGATCACCGGTCTGAGGAATACAGGTCGGATGAATCTGGGTGTAACAAGGGTTGGCGAAGAAGGCACCTTTTTTGGCGGCCTTCCAGGTTGCGGTAACACTGCAACCCATGGCGTTGGTCGACAGGTAGAAGACGTTGACGTAACCACCGGTAGCCAGGATAACTGCATCACCCCAGTAGGACTCAATCTCGCCGGAGACCAGGTTACGAACCGTGATCCCTTTTGCTACGCCATCGACAACAACCAGGTCGAGCATTTCACGACGGGTAAACAGTTTGACCGTACCCGCCTTGACCTGACGCATCAGCGCCTGATAGGCACCGAGCAACAGCTGCTGGCCGGTTTGACCGCGAGCATAAAAAGTACGGGAGACCTGAGCGCCACCGAAGGAACGGTTGTCGAGATAACCGGCATAATCGCGGGCAAACGGAACACCTTGCGCGACACACTGGTCAATAATGTTGTTTGATACTTGAGCCAGACGCCAGACGTCAGCCTCACGGGCACGGAAATCGCCGCCCTTGATAGTATCGTAGAAAAGGCGATAAACACTGTCGCCGTCATTAGGGTAGTTCTTGGCTGCATTAATGCCACCTTGAGCCGCAATCGAGTGGGCGCGGCGAGAACTGTCCTGATAGCAGAACGTTTCAACATTATAGCCGAGTTCACCCAGAGAGGCTGCTGCGGCGCCACCGGCCAGGCCGGTACCGACAACCAGAACTTTATACTTACGTTTGTTGGCCGGGTTGACCAGCTTCGAATCGAAGCGGTGCTTATCCCAGCTATCCTGAATTGGTCCAGTAGGACATTTTCCGTCGAGTATCACTTTGTTTACTCCTTATATTATGCTTGAACTGCGCCGTAGATAATTACTGCAAAGTAACCGATTACCAGGACAAAAGAAGCGAGCTTGCCAAAGTAACCGACGTAGTCGAGCGTATCATCGTTAGTCAGACCGAGAGTCTGGAAGAAGCTGCCGATACCGTGGAAGACATGGAGAAAAAGGCATGCCATGGCGATCGCATAGACCAGAACAAAGGCAATCTTATTGAAGCCCTGAATCACCATTGTGTAAACATCGAAGTAACCGGTAGAACTGACAACCAGCGCGTCGACATCACCAACCCAGAAATGACCGGTAAAGTGCAGTACGTGAATAAACACAAACACCAGGATAACTGCTCCAGTAATGATCATTGAACGACTGGAGAAGGTAGCCTTTTCGTTAACCTTTTGCATATAGGCAACCGGACGTGCGCTCCAATTTTCCATCGTCAGTGCAATACCGAAGGTGACATGCACAGCCAGAACAGCCAGCATGACCAGACGGAAAATCCACACGATCGGGCCAAGACTCTGTAGCTTGTGTGCATATGCGTTAAGCGCATCAGCACCGATAAACAGCGACATATTCCCGAGCAGGTGGACACAGATGAAAGAAACCAGAATCAGGCCGGTAACGGCCATCAGGATCTTTCTACCTACAGAACTTTTCATCAGTATCATGTTTTTTCCTTGTTACGTTGTGGCAAATTCACGATGAATCTGCGCCCATTTTAGTTACCAACTCAACACACTATTCACCGGGGCTTTCAACCAGCAGACATACCCGAAGCCATCATGACAAACAAAAGACGGAGTGTGCAACTTACTTACAAAAAAACGCTTCCCGATCAAAAACAAGAAGTTGTTTACATTATGCTGAATTTGCAATAATTGAACATGTGACAGAAGTGACACACCAACCAAATAAAATTAAGCTTAATAAATTTTCATCTTTTTTAAGCCAGTTTTAATTACCATTCGAACAGTGTGATGTCAACTGAAAATTTGCACACAGTATACAATTTACAAACACTGTTTTTAGGCAGAATTGCAAGAAGCAATATTCACATATCAGCTGCGACAATTACCGTTGTCAGAGGTTGCTGTTGCCTCGAATTGTCGCATCTGCTAGAGTCCAGTCACGTTGCACAAATGCACTGCTAAATACGACTTAAATCTTTACTCGGACAAGGTTACTTGATGCTTAATTTTGAACTTATCACCACGGACAAAACAACCCGCGCTCGCCGCGGTCGCGTCACCACTCCACACGGTTCGATCGAAACACCAATTTTCATGCCGGTCGGTACACACGGCGCGATGAAAGCGATGACCCCGGCCCAAGTTGATGATTGTGGTGCCCAGATCATACTTTCCAACACCTATCATCTACATCTGAAGCCGGGTGAGGGTTTAATCCAAAAAGCCGGTGGACTACATAAATTCATGCATTGGGACAAACCGATATTAACCGACAGTGGCGGCTTTCAGGTTTTCTCCCTGCCAAAAAAGACCATCGGCGAAGACGGGGTTCGTTTCCGCAATGAGGTTACCGGTGGTGAAACCTTTCTCGGACCACGCGAAGCGATGCAGATTCAAAACACTCTCGGCTCCGATATTATGATGGCCTTTGATGAATGCATCCCCTACCCGTCAACCCGTGACTATGCGGCCAAATCGATCAAGAAGACTATACGTTGGGCCGAAGAGTGCCTGAAGACCCACGCACGCCCCGACGCGCAAGCGCTGTTCGGCATCGTTCAGGGCAGCACCTATCCCGACCTGCGCAAAGAATGTGCAACACAACTCGCCGCTCTCGATTTTCCAGGTTATGCTATCGGCGGAGTAAGTGTTGGCGAGGGGTTGGAACTACTTAAACAGGTAGTCGACTTCACCGAGCCATTTTTACCGACCGATAAACCACGTTACCTGATGGGAGTCGGCCTGCCGGAAGATATTCTCGAAAGCATCGAACGCGGCATGGACATGTTCGACTGTGTTATTCCGACCCGTTACGCCCGCAGCGCCACGGCCTTCACCAAGCGCGGCAAGATCCGCTTGACCAACAAGAATTACCGACGTGATTTTTTCCCGGTCGATCCATCTTGTGACTGCTACTGCTGCACAAACTTCAGCCGTGCCTACCTGCACCATCTGTTTAATGCCAACGAGGTTTTATCAGCTACGCTGACTGCGATCCACAACGTACGCTTTTACCTCAATATGGTTGCCGATGCGCGCACAGCAATTGAAGCCGGAGACTATGCCAATTTCAAACAGGATTTTCTCGAAGAGTATGGCTTCTTCAAATCGGGCAAGAATAAATAGTTATGGTGAAAGAGTACTCACGTGGTGTCGTCTGAAAAAGAGAAAAAACTTGACTCGGAAATGTTGCGCAGACTACATGCCGCGTTGACGGCTGAAAGTGACGAACTGTTCCAGATCGTTCTGTCGACCGACCAGGAAGTGCTACAGACCACCTTAAAAAACAAGAATCTGCACGAAGACCACCTGTTTGCTCTGCTCAAACGTCGCGACCTGTCAGAAGCGTTGCTCAAATCGATCTACCAATACGAACAAAAGCAACCAAGCCATAAACTTAAAATAGCCCTGGTCAAGAACCCGAATACACCCGGACCAGTAGTCCTTTCCCTGCTGCCACATCTTTATCTGTTTGAACTTATCGACGTCTGTTTTCTCCCCGGCGTAACACCGGATCAAAAAATTGCCGCTGAACGCACAATTATCCAACGCCTGCCGCAGATTGAACTCGGCAACAAGATAACCCTTGCCCGCCGGGCTACCGCTGATGTGGTAGCGGCAATTCTTAAACAGGGCGAGACCCAGGTAATCGGTGCCTGTCTGACCAATCCGCGCCTGCGTGAAGTGGCGATTCTACAATTCCTCAACAGCTCTGCACCTGGAGCTGAAACCATCTCGACAATTGCCAGGCACAGCAAATGGCAAGGCAGGCCCAATATACGGATGGCCATGTTAAAGAACCGCAATACCCCGGCTGTTTGGTTCACTCTGTATCTGCCAAAATTAAGATCAGAAGAATTGCGTCGATTACTGGCAGGCCGCCGCCTGAATCCTAATCAGAAAAAAATGGTTCAGGAATAAATACAACACAGATCACGGTGAAATAAATAAGTATTAAAATATACTTGACGAAACGCTCCCGCTTCTCTATAAATGAAAACGATTTTCAATTCCAAGGGAGATTTATATGAAAAAAACAGTTTTTGCCCTCGCCCTGACAATGCTACTGGCCAATGTTTCGCTAGCAGTTGCAACCGAAGTTACATACAGCAACCAGATCAAGCAGATCTTTGCAACGCAATGCAACGGATGTCATGGTGAAAGTTCACCTGAGTACAAAGTGTTTAAACAGGATAAGCAAAAATGGCTCGATGATGATCTGGGGCCACGAATGGACAGTTACTCTTATCTGGTGTATTTCACCGGTTGGCCTGACACTGGAGCACTAATGCGCCGGCTTGACGATGCAAAACCAGGAAACATGTATCAATATCTGGGCGAGAATGAAGCAGAGCGCCAGAAAAATCTTGCCACTTTCAAAGCCTGGGTCGGTGAATGGACAACCAAACGTTTCAAGGACCTGTCTAAAGAAGAACTTGCACGAATCAAAGTACCGTATTGAACATACAAAAAAGCCAGGCCGAAACTTCGGCCTGGCTTAGTAATGTTTGCAAAAATGTCTGGTGAAAAATAATATTACTTTTTGAAAGCCATAAACAAACCGAGCAGGCCACAAACCGCACCACCAGCATAAAACATCATGACTCGATTAGACGGCGATCCTGAAAAAGCTCTGCCTATTTGACCGCTGAATGATTCCGCTTCATTGTAACCCCAGTAGACAAGAACACCACCAATTGCCAGCAAAACGAACCCGATCAGCAAACTACTAATTTTTTTCATCACCACTGACTCCCGTAGTAAATCAATTAAAAACAATCCCGTTATTGCGACTGGGTCGGCAAACCAGCCTTGCGCCACGCTTGCATGTGTCCATTTAGGCATTCGGCCTTGGCAAACCCTTTTGACTGCAAAACCTGACGGGCAAAAACGGCGCGCGGGCCATGTTCGCAATAAATTATTATCTCTCTATCTCGATATTCTCCAAGAACTCGAAAACGAAACGGCATCAACCAGAAAGGTAAATGGATCGCCCCCGGTATATGGGCCTGTTTGAATTCATGTTTGGACCGCACATCCACAATAACCGGCCCATCTGTTCTCTCTAACGACTTACACAATTTATCAGCAGCATAACCCATACTTATTCCAATTTACCCGCCATGAGAAATGACAACAGTAAAACCCATACGGCGTAATTCGCTTTAAATATACTGGAAATCACAAACCTGCCAGAACAATATCAAATCTTTTACAGCAAAAAACAGGCCGAGAAGTTCGATGCTCGGCCTGTCAGACTACTATGTTGACTTATGATCTATCAATATCGAGCGTCAGCAAATTCAACCCATCCACCAGCGTCGACCAGCGCTTTATCAAATGGACTGATCTCAAATGTAAACTCTTCTGATTTGCTGTCAGCTTTAGCTACAATTTGCTGAGTTTTCAGGTCAACCGATACAGAAATATCGCCTTCACCAGCCAGAGCATGCAGCGCATTGATTTGTTCTTTCTTTAACTCAATTGCCAACATGCCACAGTTGAACATGTTCTGCCGGAAAATACGGGCATAGCTCTCGGCAATAATGGTGTGAATATCATTTACCTCAAAAACCCATGGAGCATGTTCCCGGGAGGAACCACATCCGAAATTATCCCGTGAAATAACAACCGTTGCATTCTCCAAGGTAGACCCCTTAGGGTCGAATCCGTCGAGAATCAGGTCCTCGAGGATATAAGGTGTCAAGGCTTCTTTAGTCACCTCGGTCAGGTACTTTGCAGGAATAATTTCATCGGTGTTGATATCGGAACGATCGAGACAGATTGCTGGCCCGCCAAATATCTTTTTCATGTATAAACTTCCTCTCTTAAGCCGACTGCAAGAATTTAAACATTCAGCAGGATCATTATATTCAGGACAGTGTCGCCGCGTCGGTAATTACACCGGTAAGCGCCGTGGCGGCCGCAGTGGCCGGGCTCATCAGGTGGACCATGCCACCCTTACCCATCCGACCGCTGAAATTACGATTGGTGGTCGAAGCACAGACTTCACCCTCTGACAGAACCCCGTTGCTCATACCGAGACATGCACCACAGGTCGGGTTAGTGACACAGAAACCGGCCGACATGAAGGTATCAATAATACCCTCCTTCATCGCTTCTTGAAAAATCTTCGGCGTCGCCGGTGAGACGATCCCGCGCACGGTCTCGGCAATCTGCTTCCCTTTAAGGATATCCGCCGCTACCCGCAGGTCTTCGAGTCGACCGTTGGTACAGCTGCCGATATAGATCTGATCAACCTTGGCCCCGGCAAGTTCCGAGACCGGCTTGACACAATCCGGTTTGTAATCGTAGGTCACCTGTGGCCCGATGAACGACATATCAAAATCGAGGACCTTATCGTAATCGGCATCAGGGTCAGCGCACCATTGGCCGTAATCAGCCAGTGCCGCTTCTTTGGTGGAGAACTCGTCCTGGATAAATGGCCAGAGATAATCGACTGTGACTGCATCGGGCTGACAGATGCCGCTGGTTCCACCGGCTTCTATCGCCATATTACAGAGTGTCATCCGGGCATCCATCGACATCACATCAACAACCGGGCCATGAAACTCGATTACCCGATCTGTAGCGCCATTCACACCTAGCTGTCCGATTACATAAAGGATAGCATCTTTGGCATAAACACCTGCAGCGAGCGCGCCGTTCAGGTTGACACGAATTGTTTTCGGCTCGCGAAAAGCACAAACCCCCTTCAGAATCCCAACTTCGAGGTCAGTGGTACCGACACCGGCAGCAAACGCACCGAACGCACCGTGGGTACAAGTATGACTATCACCCATAATGACAGTGAAACCGGGCCGTATATAGCCTTTTTCCGGAAAAATAGCATGACAGACACCGTTGTGTCCGATATCAAAGAAATCCTTGATATCGTGACTACGCGCCCAGTCACGCAACATTTTTGCTTGCAGGGCGGTCTTGCTGTCCTTCGACGGTGTCACATGATCGATAACCGCTTTGATCTTGGTCCGATCAAAAACCCGATCTTTACCACGCCATTGCAAATCAGCGATGGCAACTGGTGTAGTAATTTCATGACAAAGTACCCGGTCGATATCTAGTACCTTGGTTCCGGGAAACGGTTCGTCACGCAGGTGTGACGCAAAGATTTTTTCTGCTGTCGTCTGGCCCATGCTAGCTCCTTGCACGTATCAATAAGTATTTGCCGATCCGCAAGCGGACCGGCAAAAGATTCTGTCTTAATTTTCCTGTTTCGTCAACACCGTGAATCAGATCTCGGCATTCGACCTTCGATCCATAACCGACGCCATCTTGTTCAGGGCATTGATGTACGCCTTGGCACTGGCAACAATAATATCTTCGTGCGCCCCCTGACCAAGCACTTCACGACCGTTTTCTTCAAGTCGAACCGTACACTCACCCTGCGCATCTGTTCCACCGGTAATTGCGCCAACGATGAATTGCTTTAATTCCGTAGATGTTCCGGTTAATTCCTTGATCGCCTTGAACGTGGCATCGACCGGACCGGCACCGATGACGGCCGTTTTTTTCATCTCGCCGAGCACTTCCATCTCCACCGTCGCGGTCGGGGCAGCAAAAGAGCCGGAGCTGACATTCATCTGCTTGAGCTTGTACTTTTCCTCATAGCGAATAATTTCATCAGCGACGATAGCATCAATATCTTCGTCGAAGATCTCCTTCTTTTGATCAGCAAGGGCCTTGAAGCGCACAAAAGATTTCTGGATATCCTCATCCGGCAAATCGTAGCCAAGCTCTTTAAGGCGATCAACAAAAGCATGCCGACCCGAGTGTTTGCCCAGAACCAATTTGTTCTGTTTCAGGCCGATCGATTCTGGCGTCATGATTTCGTAAGTCTCTTTATCCATCAAAACACCATGTTGATGAATACCGGCTTCGTGAGCAAAAGCATTTGCCCCGACAATCGCTTTGTTCGGCTGCACCATAATCCCGGTAACGGTCGACAAAAGTTTACTCGAAGCATAGATATGCTCAGTGTTAACGTCAGTTGTATAAGGCATGATGTCGTGACGGGTCCGCAGAGCCATAACGACCTCTTCAAGCGAACAGTTACCGGCGCGCTCGCCAATGCCGTTGATTGTACATTCAACCTGTTGGGCACCGGCGCGTATTGCGGCCAACGAGTTGGCTACTGCCAGGCCAAGATCATTATGACAGTGTACTGAAACAATAGCCTTGTCGATATTCGGCACATTTTGTATTAGATAGCTGATGGTATTGTAGTATTCGTGCGGAATAGCATAACCGACTGTATCCGGAATATTCACCGTTGTCGCACCGGCATCAATTACCGCCTCAACAACTTCAGCGAGAAACTCAATCCTGGTGCGTACCGCGTCTTCACAAGAAAACTCTACATTCTGGGTGTAACCGGCGGCGCGCTTGACCGCCTTGACCGCGGCCGCAAGAACCGCATCCGGTTTCATCTGCAGCTTGCGCTCCATATGAATATCCGAGGTAGCGATAAAGGTGTGAATACGGCCACGTTCGCCAGCCGCCTTCAGTGCCTCCCATGCTCGGTCGATATCTTTATCAGTGGCGCGACAAAGCCCGGCAATCTGCGGGCCTTTGATGGTTTCGGCAATCTTTTTTACCGCTTCAAAATCACCAATTGATGCGATCGGAAACCCAGCCTCTATAACATCGACATTCATTTTTTCAAGTTGATGGGCGATGCGCAGTTTCTCTTCAATGTTCATACTGGCACCGGGAGACTGCTCTCCGTCACGCAAGGTAGTATCAAATATTATAATTTTTGTTTTGTCGCTCATACATCCTCCACATCTGGTTGGATCAATATGCCGCCTTAAGGCAGCCAGTGATAATCCATTTCTGTTTAGTTACAAGATTAACGTCTTTATCGCCCAGGTCAATCAGGTCAGATTCCACACAACCACCTCCTTTCAGAAAATAAAAAAGCTCCCGCCCCAATCAGGGGCGAAAGCCTTGGCTTCGCGGTACCACCCTGTTTCGTCCAGCGACAGTTTAACTGTCGGCAGACCTTAATTTACCCTTAACGCAGGCTCACGGTGTCAGCTACATCATCCGATGCTCACCAACACAGCTCCAAGGTGAGTTCGACTTTCATCTGTATCGGCTCACAGCACCGCCGACTCTCTCTGACAGATGGTAAAGTCTACTACTCCTCTTCAACGCTTTTTAAACATTATCAATATAAAACAATAAGCCGGGTTGTCTGTCAACCCTGATCAACAAAAAACTCGACCTGTACTGCTTTTTTTGAATAGAACAGACACAGTTTGATTAGTTGGAAGATGTTTCTACCGGCTCTTTTTTCTTTCTAAACAATCCAAACAAGTAAGCCAGGGGCCCAGACGACACGTAGGCCAGAGCAAATGCAAACAACATTATTTCCGGCCGGGCAACAACCACGATAATCAGGATGATAGCCAAAACCAGAAAGTTAAACGGCTGTCGCTTAACCAGCTCCGGATCTTTAAACGAATAATAACGGACATTGCTGACCATTAAAAAAGCAAGGCAATAAACCAGAACAACAACAGAAATCTGTTTAATGGTGTCAGTGCCGCCGAGGAAGTAAAACAACAGAACACATGATGCTACCATCCAGGCGGCTGATGGAATCGGCAAACCGACAAACCGCTTCGACTCAACCGTCTCGACCTGAACGTTGAACCGAGCCAACCTTAAAGCACCACACACGACATACAAAAAGGCAGCCAGCCAACCAAGCTTACCAAAACTGGTCAACGCCCAGGAATACATGAGCAGACCAGGTGCTACACCAAATGCGACCAGATCAGCTAAAGAGTCATACTCAACCCCAAAGCGGCTGGTCGTATTGGTCATACGCGCGACCTTGCCATCAAGCCCGTCAAAAACCGTCGCGACCAGAATAAACCAGGCCGCCGTCTCGTAACGACCATTCATGACTGAAATAATACTGTAGTACCCGGCAAACAGGCTGCCGGTGGTAAACAGGTTCGGCAGAATATAGACGCCTTTACGCAGATTCTCGTGGCGGGCCGATTTCACCTGCTGCTTCTTCATTTCAAGAACCCCAGTATCGATTCACCGGCAGTGGTTTTATCACCGAGGCCGACATTGATGTCTGAGCCGCTCGGAAAATAGACGTCGACCCTTGAGCCAAAACGGATCAAACCATAACGGCTACCCTGCTTCAGGCTATCGCCAGTATCTGCATAAGTTACGATCCGGCGGGCAACCAAGCCAGCAATTTGCACAAACAACAGATCATGGCCACTATCGGTCTTCATCCAGATACCGGCCTGCTCATTTTTAAGGCTCGCCTTATCAAGCGAGGCATTTAAAAACTCACCTTTATTATAAAACGTGTCGATGACCTTACCGGTACAAGGTGCCCGGTTGACATGAACATTAAAGACCGACATGAAAATACTGACCTTGAAGGCTGGCCCTTTGAAATACTTATCTTCAGCAATCTCACCGCAAAATACAATTTTGCCGTCTGCCGGAGCAACCACTGAGTTCTCTTCTACCGGGCAGTGCCGATCCGGATCCCGGAAAAAATAGACTGTGAACAGACTCAAGATCAGTCCGATTGTCGTAAGACAGCGCCAGCCGATCAATGCAAAAACCAGCGTCACAAAAGCAAATAGAAAAATAAATGGGAGGCCCTCGCGGGCTACAGGTAGATTATTGTCGTCCATGGATACCCCAATGAAATTTGCCGAGGAAAGCAACGCCCTCCACGACAAATGGAATCAGTTCTTTTCTTTATCTACAATCTTGTTCTTGCCGATCCATGGCATCATGGCTCGCAGTTTACCACCAACCTGTTCAATCGGATGCTCAGCATTGAGACGCCGTCTGGCGGTCATTTCAGGATAGTTGGTCTGCCCTTCAAGAATAAAGCGTTTGGCATAATCACCGTTCTGGATGTTAGCCAGACACTCGCGCATCGCCTTACGACTTTCGTCATTGATGACTTTCGGGCCGGTCACATACTCGCCGTACTCGGCGTTGTTGGAGATCGAATAGTTCATGTTGGCGATTCCGCCTTCAAACATCAGATCAACAATCAGCTTGAGCTCGTGCAGGCATTCAAAATAAGCCATATCATGCTCGTAACCAGCTTCAACCAGAGTTTCAAATCAGGCCTTGACCAGCTCGACTGCACCGCCACACAGCACCGCCTGCTCACCGAACAGATCGGTTTCGGTTTCATCCTTGAAGGTTGTTTCGATGATTCCGGTCCGGCCACCACCAATAGCGCTGGCGTAGGATAGTGCAACCTCTTTGGCCTTGCCCGAAGGATCCTGGAATATCGCAATCAAATCCGGGATGCCGCCACCTTTGACAAATTCGGTACGCACCGTATGACCGGGAGCTTTCGGTGCAATCATGATTACATCAAGATCGGCCCGTGGGACAACCTGGTTATAATGAATTGCAAACCCGTGAGCGAAAGCCAGAGTGGCCCCTTTTTTCAGGTTAGGCTCCAGCTCATCGCGGTACAGCTGAAACTGGAACTCATCCGGAGTCAGAACCATAACCAGATCAGCATCCGCAACAGCATCGGCAACATTTTTTACAGTCAGGCCTGAGGCCTCTGCCTTTTTCGCGGAGGTCGAGCCGTCGCGCAGGGCGACGGTGACGTCAACGCCTGAATCTTTGAGATTATTGGCATGAGCATGGCCCTGGGAGCCGTAGCCGACAATGGCCACCTTCATCCCCTTGATTATGGACAGCTCAGCGTCCTTATCGTAATAAACTTTCATCCGAAAAAACTCCTTTTACACTACGTTATGAAAATGCGTAAACTTTTTAAAATCAACAGAAATTTATACCATAGGCCCCACAGAATTGCCAATAGCTTTTCTCCGAGCGCTAGGAGACTGTCGGACTATACATGCTCCGACAGCCTCCTAACGGCTACTTCCACCCCTTTGAGCCGCGGCCGAGTACCGCCGGTCCAGTCCGAACCAACTCCTTAATCCCGATCGGCTTGAGCAGTTCAATTACGGCATCTACCTTATCCGGTGAGCCCATAACCTCCAGGGTATAGGAGCGGGGTGTGACATCGATTACTTTAGCGCGAAAGATGTCAGCTATGCGCATAACTTCTGCACGGGACTCCTCTTCTGCCGACACTTTAACCATTGCCAATTCACGCTCGACATAGGCTTCATCTTCACCGGTAAAATCGATCACCTTGATGGTGTCGATCAACTTATTCAACTGTTTGGTTACCTGCTCGAGAATCCGGTCATCGCCAGATGTGACAATTGTCATTCTGGAGATTGAAGCATCTAGGGTCGGAGCGACTGAAAGGGACTCGATATTGAAGCCCCGGCCAGAAAACAGCCCTGATATGCGACTCAGAACCCCGAATTCATTTTCAACCAACACAGATATTGTATGTTTCATGTAAATCTCCTGTAGAGTCGGGGGGCTTACGAAGCCAAAACCATTTCATTGATACCTGCACCGGCCGGCACCATCGGCATCACGTTCTCTTCACGTGCAATCTTGAATTCCATGATAACCGGGCCTGGCGTTGCAAACGCCTTTTTGATTGTGGCCTCGACTTCTTCAGGTTTACTGGTCGATAACCCGGTTGCACCGTAGGCCTCCGCCAGCTTGACAAAATCGATCGGCGACTCAAGACAGGTCTGACTATAACGTTTGTCGAAAAACAGCTGCAGCCACTGCCGCACCATACCAAGGAAGTTATTGTTCAAAATAACGATCTTGACC
>CBDUUF010000005.1:0-17055 GCA_965370375.1 uncultured Desulfuromonadaceae bacterium | reverse complement strand
GGCTTGACAGTATATTCTGATCGTGGAAGGGTGTTTGCAGTTGTTGAAATCCCGGAGGTGTGGTAAATGATTTTGGGTGTGACTGGTGGCATTGCTACCGGCAAAAGTAGTGTGACAGAGTTGTTCAGAGCTGCTGGTCTGCCGGTTGTCAGCGCTGATGCATTGGCCCGAGAGGTGGTGCGCGTCGGGACGGACGCTTTGCGGATGATCGTCGAGCGCTTTGGTGTAAAAGTTCTGGCAACTGACGGGACTCTCGATCGGGATAAACTTTCGCAAATAATTTTTGCGGACGATACTGCTCGGCAGGATTTGAATCGGATAACCCATCCGGCGATTGCTCAATTGGCCGAATCGACACTTGCCGGGCTTGTTGATGCCGGTGCAACGCACATTATTTACGATGCCCCACTGTTATATGAAGCGGGCGCTGAAAGTCGGGTTGATAAAGTTCTGGTGGTGACTGCACAAGCAGAAGTGCAAAAGCAGAGGCTTATGGCACGTGATGGAATAGATGTAAAAACAGCGGTAGCCCGTATCGCTGCTCAGATGCCGCTGGATGAGAAGGTCAAGCGTGCAGATTTTGTGGTCGACAATTCAGGAACACCAGAGGAAACAGCCGGTCAGGTTATGGACTTGTGCCAAGAATTGGCTATCCCTCTGTCTTGAGTGTTTCGATAAACTGGCTGACGAGAGCAAGGACCTCTGCCTGCTTCGGGTTCTCATCGGTAGTCAGAACATGCGGAACCTCCAGACCAAACTCATGTAATACTTTGGTTTTACTCCCTAGACGACGATAAATTTCGATGGCGCTCTGCGGATCTACGGTGTTGTCACCTTTTGTGCAAGCTACGAGTGTTGGCACTGTGATGGTTGACAGGTCGTCTTTGATGCTCTGGATCAGACGATTTAATTGATAGATTCCCTCCATCGGTCGTTTATCGTAATAGTGGTGCGATTCGTCCACGCTGGTTGCTTTTTTTTGATAGCGGATAAAGTGGCGGAGAATGCCGGCAAATGGTGCTAAGCGGTGCTTTACTTTCAGGAAAGGCGAAAGCAGAGCCAATCCATCAAAACGGCGTGCCAGGTGTGCAGCCATAACCACCATTGCGCCGGTTCTGAGTCCGACCGCAACCTGATGTTTCCCTTCATTTCTTAGCCGCAGCTGCCCGTCAGATACGGTTTCGACCCATTCTTCAAAAGATCGTCGGGCGAGATCCTCTGGAGAGGTCCCGTGGCCGGGGAGACGCACGGCAATTGACGTGATTCCCTTTGTGGCGAGGTGTTGGGCCAGCGGAGCCATCTCCCAGGGCGTTCCGGTGAAACCGTGTACCAGTAATACGGCGGTGTCACTTGTTTGCAGTTTTGGCCGACAGATGAAAGGTTTGTTATCAGCTCGGATGACATTGCTGTCGTCTGTTGTAAAATCGATTGGTGTGAGTGGCATGAGCTGTCGCTCCAGAGCATAATATCGGCGGAAAGAAGTTGGTTTCTCCGGCCGTGCGTATTTAACCTTACATTACGTACTCGTACCAGTGTAACAATGGCCGTGCTGGCGTCAATAGCAGATAGTCAGCTTGCTAAAATAACAACAAAAAAAGCCCCTTTTTCAAGGGGCTTCAGAGTCGTGAATAGAAAAAATCAATCGTGATAGCCGAGGCGCGTTGAGAGATCTTTGCTCGCCTGGATAGCCAGAGGAACCAGTTCTTTTTCAATTCTTTCATCGCTCATACGCATTGATGGGCCGGAGATGCTGATCGCTCCGACGATACGCCGGGTGTAGTCCCGAATCGGTGCCGCAACACAACGCACTCCTGCGTCGAGTTCTTCATTGTCGAAGGCAAAGCCTTGCTCGGCGACTTTTTTTAGCTCAGAAAACAGCGCGTCGCGATCCGGCAAGCTCGTTGGAGTATAAGTTTCAAGCTGTTTATCGGGGAACATCTCCTGCAACTCTACGCTCGACATGTGCGCCAGGTGAACTTTCCCGGCAGCCGTGGCGTAGGCCGGAAGCCGCGAGCCGACGCGTGAGACGACGCGAACCGTCAGGTCGGTCTCGACAACGTCGAGGTAGACACTGTGGCCTTCCTTGAAAATGGCAACATATGAAGTCTCGTTGCAGGATTCGACGATTTGATCGAGGATCGGTTTGGCCTGGCGTAGTAAACCCATCTGTTTGATGAAGGTTTGTCCCAGCTCTAGCGATTTCAAGCCGAGACGATAGTTTTCAGTAGCCTTGTTCTGCTCGATATAGCCGCGCGACTCAAGTGTTGCCAGAAGGCGAAACACATTGTTTTTATGCAGCTTGAGTCGCTTGCTAAGTTCGGTTACGCCCAGTTCGTCGATGTCATCATGAAACTGCTCCAGCAGATCAAGTGCATGTGATACGGCCTGAATGATATATTCTGATTTATCTTTTTTTGGCATTAAACGTCCCCTTTTTACTTTGTTATGGGGGATACCCCTCGCACGTTATAAATGAATTAGGCTAATGATGTCAAATATAAAGTATAAAATGAGAAATATGAGGTATTATGAGTAAAATAAGCAACATATTTCAATTATTTTTATTCCTGATTTGCGAATAATAAAATGTTGTTCTATTTATGTCAACAGTTGCTTTGTAAAAAAATGGTCATAATCGGTTTTGTCGTGTTGTTAATAGGTGTTTTCGGCTGTTTTTATTGAAACGGCTTAAGAAAATCAGGTTTTAAGGTGAGCTTAGATGCGGATTTATCCTTTTATTAATCAAGACTGTAAGGTATTTGTAAAACATTATTTTGTGCGAAATTTTTCAATCTGGATATCAGGCCAGGTTACAGATCGGGAGTTTTCATGATTTCACGCAGAACGCTGGTCGCATAACTCCCTTTGGGCAGGGAAAAGGCGAAGAACAAGTCGTCATTGTCGGCCCGTAGATGCGGCTGTTGTAGCTGAATTCGCAATGGTCGCCGTTCACCAGACATGTCGAGGCCTCCGCCGAGACGAAAGTCCTGCAGATTCAAGCCTTCACTTTCAAGTAGACTCTCTTCAATAATTCCACTCTGACCACGCGCCAAGGTGGATTTGTAGCCAAACATCGGGCCGGAGGCGCTGATTTCAAACTGATTGGCCCGACTATTTTCTGTATCGGCATCTTCGACAAAGAAACATGCTCCGTTGTCATGCTTGAAGGCAAAGTCACCTGGCCAGACTGTATCGAGCGTCGCCAACCGCATGGTCACTACCTGATCGAACAAAAATGATTGGTAGGCTGAGAGGTAGAGGCGGAGAATCGAGCGCGGCAGGCTTTTGATAGCTTGTTTAGGCGACCGCCCGGCATCCAGCTTACGCAGAACCTGACGTTCATAGCGACAGTGTCCCGGCAGTGCGGCTAATGCTTCTGTTATCTGGCCATTGTGAAATAGTGTTGCTGCCTGTTTCCATCGCTCATTTGTAATTACCTTCGGATCGCCCAGGATCAAGCTGACAGCTGCTGCATGATCCTGTTTCAGCAGCGCCCGCCCGATAATATGCGATGTGCCTAGTGATCCGTAGCGTTGACGGCCAAAACGGTTCGGGACTCCTGCTGCTACAAGTTTTGCGAGTATTGTTTTTGCTTTTGCCTCAGCGTCAACATCCGGCGAACCAATCCTGATTTCAAACCGATTCCCCTCCAGGTGACCAGGGCGTAGTTTGTTTCGGTGGTATACCGCAGAGAGCACAGTGATGTTCTCATTGTTAAGTTGTTCAGCTTTGTCCGCAGCAAGTAAGGGGATTGAAATGGTCTGCCGGGTGGTAGCCCGGGCGTCTTTTAAGCCGGCATAGCCGATGTCACGCTCCGGTATCGAGAATAGACTTGCCGCTCTGCGCAGCAGATCGTGGGTGGTCAGATTTTTTTTCTCAATGTCTATATAAAGATGTTCACCCTCACCACATGGCAGGTATAGGGGGATCTCTTCAACCCGGAAATCATCCGGAGTCTCCTTGATTTGGCCACCGATGCCCGGCAGGTCAGCCGTCAGGTACGGTTCAGTCATAGCTGCGCTCTCCAAAGTTTGAACGGAACCCCGAAGCGAGTATCGGTTCCGGCAAGGTACTCAGATCTATATCCTGGTTACGTTGCAGGTGCATGTAATGAATCGGTTGCCCCCGGTCGAGAAAACGCTGCATGTATTTGGATACAGGATAGTCCGGCATGCAGGTTACCCAAGGGGCGGCGAGTACATTATGGTAACCGTTTGTCATCGGGATCAATTCGGCAACCTGTTCAGCGTAGTCCGGCACATCTGTACTGAAATAGAAATCACCGTTTGGTTGCAGAAAATGTAATAACGACTGCAAAAAATCGTGATTCACCAAGCGCCGATTACGGTGGCGTTTTTTTGGCCATGGATCCGGGCAATTGATGTAAACAGTTGACAGACCTTCCTTTTCGAGAAAGTTCTCCAGCAGGTTGCGGGCCTCAATTCGCATAACACGCACATTTGACAGTCCGAGTCGGTCGATTTTTTTGCAGGTTTTGAAACACCCTTTGTTGTAAATGTCGATTGCCAGGAAGTTGATCTCAGGCTGACGCTTGGCCATAGCGGCAACAAAATGACCGGTACCGCAGCCTATTTCCAGAGCAAGCGGCTGTTGCTGGATAAACAGTTTGTTTAAATCTGTTGGATTGTTCAGCTGGGCCCGACGGACAAAGGCGGGAGAGCTTATCTCGATAATTCTTTGTGTCATAGTCTTTTGGCTCAATAGAAGATCTGTAGCAGGTTATTGGATAATTCGACACACTGCTAGCACAGCCACAACGGATTTGCAAGTAGAGGGGGGAGGGTTAACGCAGACTGGATAAATATTCTGTTAAAAGTTCCAGCTCTGCAGTTGTCAGGTGGCGATAATCTGGCATTCTTGATATCGGTGCAGACTTTTTTGGATTGATAAGTTTTTGCCGTAGTTGCCGAGGGGTTAGTCGGTTGCCGACTCCGTCCAGGACAGGGCCCATGGTGCCACCGGAATCATCCTGAGTGTGGCAGCCTTTGCACCCCTGAATGTGCATCAGGTTCACAGCTTCCACGTCGGCCGCAAAACTGGTGCCGATGCTGGTATTAAAACAGATTAGCATGAGCATGAAAAATGAGTATTTTTTAAGAGGCACGATTTTTCAGTATCCTTAATCCAGATCTTAAACCGCTGTGCATTGAAAAGTATAAGGATAAACTGTGCAGAATGCAATAATGACAAGTATCTCGGTAAGGGTTGCATTTAGCCGGGATGACCGCTATCTTGTTGCCTATCCGAAAATGACTGTTTTCCGTGATTTAGTTGGTAAATTTTAGCGACAAGAAAGAAAAGTTTCGTCTTGAATTGGTACGAAAAAGACGAAATGTACATAGGAGACAAACATGCTGATTGTCATGAACCACGAAGCGACTTCAGGCCAGATTGATGCTGTGTTGGCTGCAATTGAAGCCATGGGCTTTCGGGCTGAGCCGATTCCGGGCAGTATGCGGACGGCGATCGGTGTCCTCGGTAATCAAGGTTATGTCGATGACAGCACCATCAGAGAACTGGCCGGAGTTCGTGAAATCCTGCATGTCAGCAAACCGTACAAGCTGGTTTCCCGTGATTTTCATCCGGAACCGACTGTTGTCGATGTCTGTGGTGTTTTATTTGGTGGTCAGAACCGTCCGGTGATTATCGGCGGACCCTGTTCTATAGAGACTGAAGATCAGATGCTGCAGGCAGCGCGTCTGGTCAAACAGGCTGGCGGTCGGATGTTGCGTGGTGGTGCATTTAAACCACGTACCGGGCCACATTCGTTTCAGGGCCTCGGTATTGATGGTTTGAAATTGTTGCGCCAAGCTGGTGATGCTGAAGGGTTGCCGGTTGTTACTGAAGTCATGCGGATTGAACAGCTTGATCCGGTATGCCGGTATGCCGACATGCTGCAGATCGGTGCGCGTAATATGCAAAATTTCGATCTACTTAAAGAGGTCGGAAAACTTAAAAAACCGGTGCTGCTTAAACGCGGTATGAGCGCAACTATTGAAGAGTTTTTGTCGGCGGCCGAATATCTTCTGGCTGAAGGTAATGGGCAGGTGGTCTTGTGTGAGCGCGGTATCCGGACTTTTGAACGGGCAACACGCAACACCCTTGATTTGTCGGTGGTACCGCTGGTCAAGGAAATGAGCCATCTGCCGATCATAGTCGATCCGAGCCACGCGACCGGCAAGCGGACTCTGGTGCCGATTATGGCCAAAGCCGCTCTGGTTGCCGGTGCTGATGGCATTATGGTCGAGGCCCATCCCGACCCGGATAAGGCGTTGTGTGATGGGGCTCAGAGTCTTGATGGTGAGGGATTCGCCGATTTAATGAGGGACTTGGACCGCATTATCGATTTTATCGGCTCCAACTAGGAACCGATGGCGCAGCACTGATGGCGGCGCAAAAAGTCCGCCCGACTGCGTTGCAGCGTTTTTCTAGGACCTCGACCTACAATATGTAGGCCTTCGCCCCTGAAAAACTGTTACGCCTTGTGGTGCGAAATTTTTACTTAGCCATCTGGTTCTTTTTTACAAGACAATTAATAACTGTTCAGTCAGTATTTTTCATTTCATAACAAATATTGATAAAGTTATATCAAGGAGAAACATTCCATGAGCAATTCTTTCGTAGAGGTTAGCAGCAGCGTCAAATGGGTTGGCGTTCGCCATCCCGACCTTGAGTTTTTTGACGATCTTTTCCCGACGCATAACGGAACTACCTATAATTCTTACCTGGTACAAGGTCGTGACAAGACGGTTCTGATCGACTGTGTCAAAGAAAAATTCTCAGATGAATTTTTTGCTAATATTGAACAATGTCTACCGCTTAAAGATATTGATGCCGTAGTCGTCAATCACACTGAGCCGGATCATTCCGGAGCACTTGGTCGTCTGGTGGAGCTGAATCCGGAGATAGTAGTCTACTGTTCCCGGCCAGCCGCAAACTTTCTCAAGCAGTTGGTGCACAAGCCGTTAAATATCGAAGTGATTGAGGATGGCCAGGAGCTTGATCTGGGTGGCAAGACCCTACGTTTTATATCCGCGCCGTTTTTGCACTGGCCAGACACCATCTTTACCTATCTGGTAGAGGATCACACCCTTTTTTCTTGCGACGCATTCGGTGCACATTACTGTCCGAAAGAGTATCTTTTTGATGATCAGATAGCCGATTTTTCAGCCGACTTTCATTTGTATTTCGATTGCATCATGCGGCCTTTTAAAGACAAAATCCGCTTGGCTTTGACCAAGATCGAAAATTTGCAGATCGACATGGTTTGCCCGTCACACGGCCCGATCAGGCGACTGACCCATGCTGATGCGATTCACGCTTATCGGCGTTGGTCGGCATTGCCACCGGAGGGAGAGAAGCCAAAAGCGGTTCTGGCGGTTCTGTCTTCACATGGCAACACTAGAAAGATGGCTGATATTATCAATAAAACGTTGGCAACGCGGGGCTTTGATGTTCAGGAGTTTTCCCTGTGTGGTATGCGTGATGATGATTACCGGGATGCGCTTGAGCAGGCAGATGTTGTCGTGTTTGGTTCGCCGACTATCCAACGCGATGCTCCGCCGCATGTCTGGCATGCTCTGTCGCTGTTGTCGACCGTGACATTGAAGTCGAGGTGGGCGGCTGTCTTCGGTTCATTCGGTTGGAGTGGTGAAGCACCAGGGATGATTGAAGGGCGTCTTGCCGGACTTAAATTCAAGCTGGCGGCCGAATCGCTGACTTGTCGTTTTACGCCGACAGAAGAAGTGTTTGCAGCTTGCAGTAGCATGGCAGACCAGATCGCCGATACCGTGTTGGCTGAGCTGCGCTAAACACCAGGAGACAGCCCGACTTTATTAATCATTGGTTGGTAAAAAGCAGACAAAAAACAATTGTGCCCCCGTCTGTTAACCGGGGGCACTTTTTTTAACTGCCAGGTTTGACCTGAATGTCTTCAGTGCTGCGGCCGGCGCAGAATTTGACGAATTCATCTGCCTTGATGTCACGGGCTGCCAGTCCGACGGCCTCGTCGCCAAACCCCCAGCGGTCAAGCATTACCTGCCCGCCAGTCTGGCGAATGCAGACCAACTCATCAGCTTTTAAATCACAAGCCATTTGTATGACAATATCTTGACCGCTCATCGGGCTGTGCGAACCCCTGACCAGAATGTCGACTGTGCTCTGGTCATGTATGTATTCAACAGCTTCACCAGCTTTGATTGGCCGGGTTGTCACGCCGATTGCTTCCTGTCCGAGAGTCCATCGGGCTATTTGCTGGTTATCCGTGGCGTCGACTTTGATACATACCAGATCACCGGTGACTAATTCTTCAGAAACTTTTATGTGCATGAGTATTCCCTGCTAAAAGGTATTTTTCATATCAGCACACACTATAACGAATTACTACATTGGCCGCAAGAAATCACAGATAAAGCATTAAATATGCTTGTGCATCAGCAGGTTTCTGATAAATATTTATATAAGACCAATCCGAAGGGGGTGGTTAGAGTGTTGATCGCTGTTCAGTATCGAAATGGTACGTTCGACATGGTCAAAAGCAAAATACTCGACGAGTTAATCTCCAGCGAGTCGGTTGCGTTATTTCGCCGCACAAGCGGTTGGGTAGTCGTCGACAGAGATATTGTTCGTCATGCCGAAAGGTCTGATCGTTATTACATGGGTGTAGATCGTCGAACTGTTACACATTGAGATCAGTAAACATAAAAACGCTACCGGATTCCCGGAGCGCTCTGAGGGTTGAGCCTACCGTGAAGCCTGGTGTCTAATCTGATGACTAACGATCTGGAATGGTGATGCAAAGGCAGTCGGCCTTGGCATAGATCGTCTCGTTACCGTCGGTTATGCGACCATGCACCATGATTTTTCGGCCCTTGATGGAAATAATTTCACTATCAATTTCGACAACCTGCTCAAGTGGCAGTAGGCGTTGAAAACTGACATTTAAATTACCGACGACAACAGCATGACCGGCTGCCCAGGCAGCAAGGCCGAGCACTTCGTCGAAGATCGCCGCTATGCTGCCACCATGAGCATGGCCCGGCGGCCCGGCAGTCCCCGGTCCAAACCAGACCCGGGCGACCAGATTGCGCGCAGTATCCAGAAAATAGTTAACGCGGAAACGATTACCCAGCGGATCGCCAGAGACAAAAACCAGAGACTCGCCAACCAGTGCTGGCGCGTCAAACGGTTCCCAGCTATCTTCTCCCTTTAGCGAAAGCTTTGCCGATGCGGTACCGGTTGTCATGATTTTACTCAACCTTTTTTCGGTGTGATACACGGAAGGTTGAAGATAACCTGGGTGCCCATACTTGGTTCACTGTGGATTGAAATGGTGCCTTCGTGGCCTTCAATAATGTGTTTGGTGATACTCATGCCGAGACCTATGCCAGGTTTAGCGGTGTCCGACGCATCAGCCCGGTAGAATTTGTCAAAAACATGTTCGAGTTGTTCCGCAGACATTCCGATGCCGTTGTCGGTGATCTCAACTCGATAGAAATTGTTCTTGAGCATGCAATTTATCAGTATTTGACCACCGCTCGGAGTATATTTGACAGCGTTGCTTAAAATATTATCAAGTACCTGGCCGATTCGGATCGGGTCAGCATAAACTTTACTTTCGAGAGCACACGTTTCAAGTGTAATTGTATGGCCAGTTTGCATCTCATTGTAACTTTTCACCATCAGATTCAGAGTTTGGCATAGATCGAATGCAACTCTGTTTATCGAAAGTTGCTGTCCTGATTCAGCCCGGCTGACATCGAGCAGATCATCGACAATTCGTGATAAGGCGTTGGCCTTGTCATGAATGAAAGCCAGTGACTCACGCTGGATTTCCGGCGTCAGTTCCGGGGCATTGTCGCCGGCAAGAAGATCGGCATAGCCAATTATTGTCGCCAATGGGGTCGAGAGTTCATGCGCTGCCATGGCGAGGAATTCCGCCTTCATCTGCTCGAGTTTACGTTCCTCGGTAACATCCTGCATTAATATTACAGTGCCGTGTATCGATCCATCTTCATCGCGAAGATGTGAGGTCCGGGCATGATAGATATGTTTTTGACCCGCCACTTTGTGCGAAAATTCAAAATCGTGACTGGATGTCATGTCGTTGACCATCAATTTACCGAATGCTTCATCGAGATCTGAATGTTGCGTCACCTTAGTGAGGTCTTTACCGGTCGCTTCATTTTGTGGCACCGCAAGGATATTTTCAGCCGGTGCGTTCATCAAAACAATCCGGTTGTCACTATCGATAACCAGCAGTCCGTCATTAACCGAACGCAGGATGCCGGATATTTTCTCTTTATCCTCACGCATTTCCGACAACGCTTCGCTCAGTGCCATTTGTGCCAGAGTTCGTTCGGCAATCTCCCGGGTGAGACTTTCGTTGGCTTTGACCAACTCACCAGCCCGTTTGGCGACACGGTCCTCCAGCTCGTCA
The DNA here is from genome assembly GCA_965370375.1 of uncultured Desulfuromonadaceae bacterium. GTDB lineage: Bacteria > Desulfobacterota > Desulfuromonadia > Desulfuromonadales > UBA2294 > Kmv16. The sequence continues at coordinate 6,596 of CBDUUF010000005.1, read as the reverse complement.
TTGACCAGGCGCAGATTGTTTTCAGCATTTTTTCGGGCAATTATCGAAAGGTCGGCATGGCGCAGAGCGTAATAGAGTAGCGATAGCAGAATTAGCGACAGGCCGCCGAGCAGCGCCAGTGAGTGGTTAGTCAGCGCATTTATTTTCTGATTGCTCAAGGTGATGTCGTAATAGGTTTCTATGGCACCATTGAAGTGGCCGCCATTCATGATTGGCACATAGGTTTCAACCAGGTCGGTAGTTACGATTTCCATTTCGGCCGTCATAGCGTCTTTTTGAACGGTCTTTGAATAGACGTTGCCTTTTGCGACATAGTTGTGAAAATAGTCGTGCTCGTTAAGTTTGCCCACTTCTTTCGGCAGGGTAGAAAAGACAATCTCACCTTCCGGGGAAAAGATTCTGAGTTTGATCAACATCTCATCACCATGCAGTCGACCCACTTCGTTGGTGATTTCAGTCGGTATGTTTTCCATGTTGATTGGTTGGTCCAGTTTGTGGCTGGCGGTCAGGAATGAGGCGAAACGCACCGCTTCGTCTTCGGCATTTTCGATCAGCAGCTCACGATAGGCCGGATGGACAATGAAATAGAGATAGGTCAACAGGGCAACCGCGATAACGATGGCTGCCAGAAAAACATTTTTCAGAAAGCGGGTTTTAAGCAAGACCCCTCCGGTGGTGGTACAAGCATATATAAAAGACATTCAAGATTTATCAAACATGAAGTGAAGAGTAAGCAATAAATATTCCACAGTGTTGCCGGATTGTAAGCGACTGAGCTGTGATAGTGTTTTTTGTTGACGCTAAGTTGTGCTGGAATTATAAACCTTTGTGTTTTTAGAGTGTTACATACACTCAGCTCTGTATCTAGCAGAATGGCTTGCCGTTCGCTGACTTGTGGGCAACGAGTTTTGTAGCTGCGTGGTCCTGTTTTTTGGCGGAGGTATATACCTGCACATAACTGAAACTGTGCATATCATCAGTTGCCGACAGTTAAGAATCCCCTTGTTCATGATGGTTTGGTGTGATAACTTCCGCTACCGATACGCTCAAGGCCTGTCCGCAGGCTTGGCAGAATAAATACTTTTTACAGATGGAGGTTGATGTGAACAGAGTAACCCTATTGATTTTCGCCGGTCTTCTGACCTTAACTTTTGCTGGTTGCAAGAGTGAAACGCCAGCCCCGGCTGAGCAGGCTGAAGCCCCGACCCAACAAGCTGCTCCGGCGACACAGGGTCAAAGCGGTACGGTTGTTGAGACGATGAGCTCCGGTGGTTATACTTATGTGCTGGTCGATACCGGTAGCGCACAGATCTGGGCTGCAGCACCGGAATTTACGGTTGCGGTTGGTGATGAGGTTGGCGTTCCGAACGGGATGGTCATGAAAAACCACACCAGTAAAACCCTTGACCGGACTTTCGAAGAGATTCTCTTTGTTGATGCGGTTATGGTTGGTGGTGGCGATACTTCTGCTGCTCTCCCTGAAGGTCATCCTGCAGCTGATGCCGTTCCTGAAGGCCATTCCAAGCCGCAGGTGACAGCTGAGGATGTTGATTTGTCCGACGTTAAAAAAGCTGATCAGACGGTTGCCGACATTTTTGCCAAAAAGGATGCGCTGGCTGGCAAGGAAGTTACTGTTCGTGGCAAGGTGGTCAAGTTCAGCCAACAGATCATGCAGACCAACTGGGTTCATCTACAGGATGGAACCGGTGCCGAAGGGACTAATGATCTGGTTGTGACCACCGATGCTGTTGTTGCCAAAGGCGACACCGTTCTGGTCAAAGGGGTTCTGACAGCTAACAAGGACTTCGGATTTGGCTATAAGTACGATGCGATCATTGAAGGTGCACAGGTGACCGTCGAGTAGCATCATCTACAAAGCAGTAGCGAACAAGGGGCCTCCGGTTTTTACCGGGGGCCTTTTTTTACTGATATTTATATTGGAAAAAATCTGAAATCTTGAATTGTGTGCTGAGAATCGGTTACCATAACGAATCATCTATGAAAGAGGGAGTTGTATGTCATTGGACGAGCAGATAAATATTTTACGTAGCGGCACCGGCATTGCCAGGGCACGGGCAGCAACACAGCTCGGTCAGATGCAGGACAAGCGAGGCGAGGCTGCTCTGCTCGAAGCGTTGGCCGATAAAAACTCAACTGTGCGCAGCAATGCAGCTTTTGCTCTTGGTGAGGTGCAGTCAGTCGCTGCGGTGCCTAAGTTGATTAAGTTGATGGCTGATGAGGATCAATGGGTCAGAAAAAGTTCCGCCAAAGCCCTTGGAATGCTGCGGGCCAAGGCGGCAGTTCCGGTTCTACAGAAGGCCTTGACTGACCCGTCGGAGCAGGTTCAGCGCAATGTTGAGCGGAGCCTTAAACAGATCGAAGAGGGTTGACCTGCAAGTATGCGATTATTTTTCTCTGCTACATGCCTGCTCTTACTGCTGTTGCCTGCCATGAGCGGTGCAATCAGTAAATATATAGATGAAAATGGTCGTACAGTTTACGTCGACGATGAAAGTAAAATTCCGGCCCGCTATCTTGAACAAAGTCAAAATGTAGAAGGGCTTATAGAGCTATCAGCTGAAGAAAGAAATGCACAGCGTGAGCGTTTGCAAAAGGCACGGGATCAGCGGCGTCAGGACCTGAACGATAAACGGCGGAAATCAGCAGAGCAAGAGCGAAAAAAACTTTACCAGACACCGGTAATCATTAATGGCCCGCAGATTCTGGTGCCGGTTGAAGTCGCTTACGGCAATCGAAAAGTCAAAGTAAATCTACTGCTTGATACTGGCGCGTCACGAACAGTGCTGCATCGTAAATCTATTTCACGTCTCGATATCGATGCTGATGAGGGAATGGTTGCTTATGGCGTCGGTGTCGGTGGTTATCGCATCAAAACGCGGATGGTTAAGTTTCGTTCAATAAAGGTTGGCCCGTTCAAGGCCGATGGTGCCTCGGCGTTTATTATTGAACATCGCAACAATAAGTCACTGCATGACGGTTTGCTCGGCATGGACTTTTTGCGCTATCTCTCTTACGACATCGATTATGCTACCCAGACGATTCAATGGCAGCCTTAAAGAAAGTTTTGGATAAAGTAAACACAACGCCCCCCTGACATAGTCAGAGGGGCGTTGTAGTTTAATCACCGGTAACTTGTTGTTAACGGGACTGCTTCAGATACTTGTAGAAGTCTGAATCAGTAGTTATCACCAGTCGATTGTTGTTGCCAATCGATTTCTTGTACGCTTCCAGCGTCCGTTGGAAGGAGTAGAAATCTTTGTCCTTATTGTAAGCCTGAGCATAGATCGCCGAGGCTTTTGCATCGGCTTTTCCCCGGATTTCTGTTGCCTTACGCTGGGCTTCTGAGCTGATTTTTTTAAGTTCCCAGGCCATCTGGCCAAGAATATCAGCCTGTTCACCTTCACCTTCGGAACGGTACTGCGCGGCGACCTTTTTACGCTCATTGATCATGCGCTCATAAACGCGCGTACGGACCGTCTCGACGTAGTTGATCCGTTTGATCTGGACATCGATCAGTTCGATACCGTATTCCGGAGTAGAGGCCTGTGCCTTGTTGAGCATGTCCGCGAGTATGGTTTCGCGACCGACCAGCTGGTCGAGAGGTATCTCAACGCCATCGACCTCGAAACGCTCGATATCGCCATCGGCGGCAACATAGTCGTCACCACGGACCAGTTCGACCAGCAGACGGCCGGAGACTGCGTCACGTACGACAGAGTCAAGGATATCGTCTAGACGACTCAGCGCGCCGCGGTCATTTTTAACAGTTTTGAAATAGAGCAATGGGTCAACAATACGCCAGCGGGCAGTGGTGTCGACCCAGATAAACTTCTTGTCTTTGGTCGGGATCTGGTTCGGATCGCCGTCCCATTTCATGATCCGCTGTTCGAAAAACTTTACTTTTTGTGCGAACGGGAGTTTGTAATTCAGACCAGCATGGCGGGCCTCGCCTACCGGAGCCCCAAATTGAGTGACAATCGCTTGTTGTCCTTCAGAGACAACAAACAGTGTGTTATTAAGAGCGATTATCACGGCGAGAACAACTATAATAAGGATTACTTTTTTCATTTGGTACCTCCCTGCTCTTTGCGCAGGGGGAGAAGCGGAAGAAGTCCGGCCCCCTTATCATCCATTATATAAACTTCTTCGATGCGTGGCAGGATCTCCTCCAGAGTTTCAAGGTACATCCGTTGCCGGGTGACCGTCGGTGCCTTGCGGTATTCAGCGAGGATGGCGAGAAAACGGTTCGATTCACCGCGGGCCTTGTTGATCCGCTCAGCTGAGTAGCCTTCGGCTTCCTGAACGATCTGTTTAGCCTCGCCACTGGCGCGTGGTACTTCGCGGTTATACTGCTCGCGAGCCTGGAAAATCAGGCTCTCTTTCTGCTGCTCCGCTTCGTTGACTTCATTGAAGGCGGCCTTGACCGGATCGGGCGGGGTCACGTCCTGAAACTTGACTGTAACAATCCGCACGCCGATATCATATTCGTTCAGGATCGTCTGCAGATCTTGTTCGATCTTGGAGGCGAGAATTGCCCGTTCGGTGGTCAATACCTCACTAACCTTGGAGTTGCCGATTACTTTGCGGACCATTGCTTCGGCGATATCGCGGATGGTACCGATCGGGTCATTGATGCGAAAAATAAATTTAAAAGGATCAGCGACCTGATACTGCACGATCCACTCGACGTCACTGACATTAAGATCGCCGGTCAAGGTCAACGATTCTTCTTCGAGGCCTTTTTTTGTGTAAGTCGATCTGATTCCGGCCTGGACGGTACGGAAACCGAATTCCTCCTTAAGAACGCGCCCTGTCGGAACTAGATAGATCTGGTCAACGCCGAACGGAATCTTGAAATGCAGCCCCGGGTCGGAGTAGTCGGAAAACTCACCAAAACGGAGCACAACGGCTGTCTCCTCGGTGTCGACTTCGTAGAAACTGGTGAAGCCGCCGATCACCAGAAGCGCAACCAGAATAATTGCGGCAATGACCGATTTGTTTGGTCCGTTGCCGCCACCTTGACCGTTCCCTTTGGGCCTGTTTTTGATCTTGTTGATGAAATCGACGATTTTCTTCTCGATCTCTTCGGCCGGATTACTGTTTTGCCAATCCTGCATGATGTCTCCCTGTCTATAATGATTAATCAATTATTGTGCAGATGCACTTGTAAAATTAAGCTTATATCAGGTTTGGCGACTGAACGGAACAAAATCCGATCAGCCAGGAGATTGTCGGACTATGCTATCCGAAGTGAAAATTCGGAAGTTTGAGTCCAGATTTGGGCTAGTTTGAGAGTAATAGCCGTAGCTATTGGTCGAAAATGCGCTGAAATATGGGCCAAACAGCCGGATTTGCAGCCGGATTATGGATAGTCCGACAGCCTCCTTGATAAGCTTTCGAACAGATCATCATATCGCACTACCTGGGTTTCCCAGTCGTAGTGCGCGACAAAGTTGCGAACCGCTTGTTTATCTGTCGCTCTATAGTTCAGCAGCTGGCAGCGTAGTCGTGATAAAAGATCCTCCGGGTCGCTATAAAAGAAGCGATCATGATCCTGTTCCGGGATGTGTTCCGGATAAGCCAGGCGTTTCGGTAGTAATGGGATGGTTGCACAATACATCGCCTGGACCACGCTGGCGCCGAAGAAGTCATGAAGGGAAGTTACCGGCAATATGTCAGCGCGCCACAGCCATTTTGCGTAATCAGCGAACGAATCGGCATAGCCGAATTGGACTGTTTTGTCGCCAAGGCGTCTTTTGGCTTCGACAAACAATGGCGCATCGTTAGTGAATGACTCCCCGAGCAGGGCGACCTCAAAGGCGAGCCCTTCGTCCTGAAGCCGGTAGAGGGCCTGAAAAAACTCCTGTGGATTCTTGTCATATTCCCAGCGGTGATTCCAGAGTATAAGTGGCGGTCGTTGCTCGTTGCCGGTGTTTGCCGGTTGGTGGCGATCAAATTGCTGCAAGTCGAGTCCGAGATACAGCACCTGACTTTTTTTCTGGATAACAGCGATGCTGTTGAGCTCATTGTTGTCGGGCAGGGTCTTCAGGAACCGGGGGAGATCACCGGTAAACGCTGCCATATGATAGCGCGAATTAAACAGTATGGCGTCAGCGGCCAGAGCGCTGTTGTAGTTGATAAAGCCGTAATGGAGGTCGCGTTTTTCCTGCGGAACCGGATCGCTGGGCGACCATGGATAGGTTAATTGATTCTCGTGGAAATATAGTGCCGTCGGCAGATGTGCAGTTTTTTTTCGGGTCAGGGCGAGGAAGGTCGTCAGGTCGAGCATGTCGCTGGCGAGCAGAAGATCTGGCGTCTGCCCGCTGGCCAGAAATCGGCGGGCCAGAGTTACGGCGCCGCCATGCATCCGCCATTTCCAGTGATGACCACTCAAAGCGAGGACGTTGATCTGATGTCGGCTGTTCCGGACAAGCTCGTCAATCCAGGCGGCATGTGAACCGGTATTGAAAGTTTCCAGCAGGGTGATGTTCATCTATGTTTATCGTCCTCAGCTCATTTGGTTGTTCAGAAGGGTGTATCTTCTCCGAAAAATTGCAGTTTGACAACCTAAGAAC
>CBDUUF010000004.1:0-17788 GCA_965370375.1 uncultured Desulfuromonadaceae bacterium | reverse complement strand
GCTTAATAAGCCGAGACCCAGTCCAACACCTAGGCCTGGACCACCAATACCGACCGGCCAATTAACCGATTTGCCCGCACCGGTTGTCTCTTGCCAGTCCCTACTGGTTTCAGCCAGATAGCTGGTAAAAATTGCCGTAGTTCCCGAACCGTCCGAACGGTGAATAACCGTAATATCGGTATCGGGCAGTTTCAGCCCCGGATTTAATTCAGCGATTTCCGGATCGCTCCAACGAGTGATTTTTCCGAGAAAAATACGCGCCAGAACATCAGCCGTCAGTTTAAGCTGACCACTATCGACTCCTTTGACATTAATGATTGGCACCACACCGCCGATGATGGCCGGGAATTGTAGCAACCCCTTCTCCTGCAACTTTTCAGGCGTGACCGGAGCGTCCGATGCGCCGAAATCGACGGTCCGGTTACTGATCTGACGAACTCCACCACCGGAGCCGATTGACTGATAGTTTATTTTGATTCCGGTATCTTTATGATATTGGAAAGCCCAGGCTGAATAGACCGGATAAGGGAATGATGCGCCGGCACCGTTAACGGTTGAGGCCGCACTGGCAATATTCAGAGCTAAGAACAGTGACGATATGACGAGTAACAGTTTTTTCATTTGCTTCCTCCTTGGTAGATTATTTACGCAGGAGAATAGCGCATGAATGTTTTGCACTTATGGAGGTTCTGTTAAAGAAATGTAAAATCAGGAATGCTGGTACATTTCAGCTGAGGGTCTCTGGATAATGTCTTTGATTTGCGAATTTACTATCAAATTACCCACTTCGTTAACTTCATGGTAACTTTAATACAGATTATTAACTAAAGGACAGTTATGAAACTTTTGATGCTCTACACTGACCGCTTTGCCTACAATCCGGCCGTTAAAATTCTGGAGGATCAACCTGATTGCACCGATCCGGCTGAGATCACCGACACACTTGTCGGTTTGATCCACGCCGAAGCAATTGATGAGGAGGATCCGGCCAAGGTTGAAAAGAAACTGATTAAAAACCTGAAGTGGGGGGCGCGAAAGAACGCGACGCAGCGGATTGTGTTACACACTTTCTCGCACTTGGCTGAAACCAAAGCTTCGGCCGGCTTTACCAAGCAGCTGCTTGACCGTGCTGCCGAACGGTTACAAAGCGCAGGGTACGAAATCTGGCAGACCCCGTTCGGTTATTTTCTTGATCTGGATCTGCAGGCTCCTGGCCGCTCAACCGCCCGTATCTTCACGTCGATCTGACCAGCAGAGACTGTCCCGGCCTTTGGTTAATGCCGCAAGCTTCGTTGCTTGCTGTTGCTTTGCCTATTTAAGGTGTGCGCAAAGGGGCGTGATTTAACCCTGCAGACTTCTGACCAGCCCATCCCCCAACACCTGCCGCTGCCAACCCTTCATTGTCTCAATCCTGTCCAGATCGTCAACCGTAACCGGATTCAGCCGCGCAACGATCTCGAGCATGGCATTGTTGATCAGCACACCGGGATCGAGTTGTAACTCACTCGCTTTATCGAGCCGGTACTGCTTGAGTTTCTTGAAACGCTTTTCGGCTTCCGGATCTTTATCACGTCGGGGTTGACGGGGGAAAATCGGCAATTGATCATCCGGGATCGCCCGACCGCGATCCAGCGCCTGCAACAGGTTGCTCCCGTGGCGTTCAACCTGGCGCGGAAACAGCCCCTCAATCCCGGTCATCTCTTGCACGGATTTTGGCCCGGTCTTCGCCAGTGCGAGTAACGACTTGTTGCCCATCACCTTGAATAGCGGGGTGTTGCGCTGCTGGGCTTCTGCGTCGCGCCACTGCAACAGCGCTTCGAGCAGTGCCAACTGGCGGCGATCGAGGGTGCCGGCCCCTTTAAAACGGAGAAACTTTGGGCCACCATTTTCGGCGAATCCGACCTGCTCCAGTAAAGAACACTCCTCAGCGACCCAGTCGTAGCGACCGAGTTCGTGCAGTTTATTCTCAAGCAGTTCGGCCAGCTGGTGCAGATGCCGGGTATCCTCGGCGGCGTAGTGAGCCATTTCCGGCGGCAGCGGTCGCAACGACCAGTCGGCTTTCTGGTATTTCTTGTCGAGGCTGACACTGAAATATTTACCGAGAAGATCAGCCAGGCCGATCTTCTCTTCGCCGCAAAACTGGGCACTGATCATCGTATCGAACAGCCCGTTAACTACAAAACCAAAATCCCGCCGCAGACAGCGCAGATCAAAATCGCCGGCATGGAAGATCTTGCGGATGCCGGAATCAGCCAGAATCGGGCCAAGGGGCGCCAGGTCAGCTTCCAGCGGATCGACCAGTACCGTTCGTTTCGATCCGGTAAACTGCAGCAGACAGACCTTCTCTTTATAGTTATGCAAGGCATCAGCTTCCAGATCTACGCCGATCACACTGTCGGTCGCCAGCTCAGCGGCCAGTGTCACAATCTCATGTTTTTTGGTCAGAATTTCAATATCGGACATTGCTTGTTGTCTTTTCTCGCGGCCACGGCCAACGTTTTTTATTGATTTGTGTGAAAAATGGGACGTCAGATCAACCGAGCGCTTGCAGTGCTTCCAGGCATGCCTCCATCTCGCTACGTTCACCAATAGAGATCCGCAGGCCGTGGGCCAGTTGACCTTCACCGAAATAGCGCACCAGGATCCTGCGTGCAAACAGTCCGGCATAGACCCGCTGACCGTCGCGGTCGGGCGGGATGGCAAAGATAAAGTTTCCCTGTGAAGGGAGAACCGTGTAGCCAAGATCCTGCAGGGCAGTGCGAAACCATTCACGGGTGGCGCAAATCTGCGTCACACAGTTTTGCAGATACGCCTGGTCCTGCAGGGCAGCGGTCGCTGCGGCCTGGGCCAGACGATCGAGGTTGTAATGGTCGCGAATTTTATCAAGCGCCGCTATCACTTCCGGCGGTCCGATAGCCAGGCCGATACGCATACCGGCCAGCGAGTAGCTCTTCGACAGGGTCCTGGTAATTACAAGGTTATCGTGTCTCTCCAGCAGACCTAATGCGTTTTCCGTAGCAAAATCTGCATACGCCTCATCGACCACCAGTATACCGTCGCAACGGTTGGCTAACTCGGCAATATAGTCATTGCTGAAGCTGATGCCGAGCGGTGAATTCGGCGAGGTCAGAAAAAAGATTTTACCGGTGAACCGCTCTGGAAAATTGCTAATCTGCCATACTTCATCCAGATCAAAAGTAGTTACTCTGGTATCCTGAATCGCTGCCAGCGTTGCGTAATACGAGTAAGAAGGCTGCACCATGCCGATCTCTTCACCGGCGTCGGCAAAGGCACGAATCAGGTTATTGAGGATCTCATCGGAGCCGTTGGCCATTATGACTTGAGCCGGGTCAACCCCGAACAGTTCCGCGGCAGCACTGCGTCCGGCGCTACTCGGTGGATCCGGATATTTACTTAACGACCTGCCATCACCCAGTTCAGCACGAATCGCCGCGACCACCTTTGGCGAAGCCGGAAAAGGATTCTCATTGGTATTTAGCTTGAGCCACTGTTCGCTGTCCGGCGGCTGAAAGCCGGGCACATAACCGGCCATAGCCGAGATGTTTTTACGAATTGGAAGCATGCCTCCTCCAGTCGGTTGCTGTCAGTATTGTTCAAGAATCGAATAGGTCGTGGTCCGCCGCGCCGGGATAAATCCGGCATCACGCACCAGCTCTATAATCTGCTCCTGGCTGAGCTTAAAATCGACGCCGGCCGCCGCGACAACATTCTCTTCCAGCATCGTGCCGCCGAGATCATTCGCGCCAAAAAACAGCGCGACCTGTGCCATCTTATCACCCTGGGTTACCCAACTGGCCTGAATATTGTCGATATTATCGAGAATAATGCGCGACAACGCCAGAACTTTCAGATACTCAACACCGGAAGCGGTTTCACCACCTAGCTCAGTATTGACTGGCTGAAAGGTCCAGGGGATGAAGGCGGTGAAGCCCCCGGTTCGCGCTTGAATTTCACGAATCCTGAATAGATGCTCAACAATATCTTCCGGCCGCTCTGTCGCCCCGAACATCATGGTAGCGGTGGTCGGCATCTGCAAACGCTGCGCTTCTTCCATCACAGCGGCCCAGTCGCGCCAGCCGATCTTGTTCGGTGAAATTTTCTGGCGAACTTCGTCAACCAGTATCTCAGCGCCGCCACCGGGAACCGAAGCCAGCCCCGCGGTCCTCAGTCGGGCCAGACAGTCCTGCATGGTAAGTCCGGATAGTTTCGCCGTATGGATAATTTCGGCCGGCGACAACGAATGAATCTGTACCTGCGGAAAACGTCGGCTAATTTGTTGAAACAATTCTTCGAACCACTCAATCTTCAGCTCCGGGTGCAAACCACCCTGCATCAACAGTTGCGTACCGCCGCAATCAACCAACTCCTGAATCTTGGCGAATATTGTATCGTACGCCAGCAGATAGGCGTCGTCAGCTTCAGCAGTGCGATAAAACGCGCAGAACCGACACTGCGACTGGCAGATATTGGTGTAGTTGACATTCCGGTCAACGACAAAGGTTATACGATTCTCCGGGTGGCGCATCTGGCGTATTTTATCTGCCAATTGGCCAACTTGTAGCAGGTCCGCTGTCGTCAGCAGGTGTAACGCCTCTTCAGTCGTCAATAACGACCCTTTTTCAACATTTTTGGCAATCCGCGACAGCATGGTCAGTAACTCCGCAGCTCTTCATACAGGGTATTACGCTCAACCGGCGTACGCCCGGCCTTACGAATCATCCCGGTCAGCTGATCGAGAGAGAGCGCTTGCGGTGATTCAGCGCCGGCATCGTGACCAATCTGTTCTTCAATCACCGTCCCATCAATATCGTTGACTCCGAAGGCCAGGGAAACCTGCGCAATCTTTAGTCCGAGCATTACCCAATAGGCTTTTATATGTTGAAAATTATCGAGGTAAATACGACTGATCGCCAGGGTCTTCAGTGCGTCGACTCCCGACACCCCCTTGGCACCGGGCACGCGGGTGTTGTCCGGTTGAAACGCGAGCGGGATAAAGGCCTGAAAGCCGCCGGTCCTATCCTGCAGCTCGCGCAAACGCGCCAGGTGATCAATCCGATCCGCCATCGATTCGAGATGGCCAAACAACATCGTCGCGTTACTCTTTAGCCCAGCAACGTGCACCCGTTCAATAATTTCGAGCCAACGCTCACCGCTGATCTTCTCCGGACAGATTTTTTCCCGGACCTCTTTGGCAAAGATTTCAGCGCCGCCGCCCGGCATTGAATCGAGTCCGGCCGAACGCAATTCAAACAGCACCTGATCTATGCTCTGCTGGCTCAAACCGGCAAAATAATCGATTTCAACCGCAGTAAACGCCTTGATGTGCAATTTCGGGTTGTCGGCCTTGATGCAGGCGAGCATCTCCAGATAAAAATCGAACGGCAGGTCAGGATGCAGGCCACCGACCATATGAATTTCAGTCGCCCCGCTCTGTGCTGCTTCATTTGCCCGTTGCAGAATCTCATTCAGAGCCAGGGCATAGGCGCCTTGCTCGTCAGCGGTCTTACTGAACGCGCAAAAGGTACAGCGATTTACGCAAATATTGGTGTAGTTAATATGCCGGTTGACATTGAACAGCACCCGGTCACCGTTTTTCGCCCGATTGGCCAGCGCCGCCAATTCACCAATGGCGAGCAGGTCGTTGCTGGCGAACAGTTCACCCGCTTCGGCGTCGCTGATCCGCTGCTGCTGTTCAATCTTTTCTGCTAGTCGTGTAAACAAGATCATGAAGCATCTTCCTGATTATCAGTGCCCCAGCGCTTAAACAGCCGGTGCGGCAGATTCAGGCTATCGAGAATTTTACCGGCGAGAAAGTCGTCGAGATCGGCAAGGTTTTCCGGTTGCTGGTAATAAGCCGGCATCGCTGGCAATATTTGCGCACCGGCTCGTGACAGGCGCAGCAAGTTCTCGAGGTGAATAGTGCTGAACGGTGTCTCGCGTGGCACCAGCACCAGCTGACGCCGCTCCTTTAACGCTACATCAGCCACCCGCTCAAGCAGATTACTGCTCAAACCAGCAGCGATGCGACCGGCAGTACCCATGGAACAGGGAACAATAACCACCGCGTCTGGCACCGATGAACCGCTGGCGACCGGCGCAAACAGATCGTCATGGGCATAATAATCGAGGTTCGCCGACCCGAACTGTTGTTGCAGGTTGCGGGTCACGCTTGCAAGGTCGCCGCACAAATCCAGCCCTGTTTCAAAATGCAGTACCTTGGCCCCTGACGGACTAACCAGAAGAGTAACGCTTTGGCAAGCGGCAAGTAGCGCGGTCAGTGTCCGCAATCCGAAACGAGAGCCGGACGCTCCGGTAATCATTAGGACAATATGTTTAGCCTTCTCTATTGTGGATTCAGACATAAATAGCACCTCAGCCGATAACAGCATCGGCCAGTGTAAAACCAAAGAGCAGCACGCTGATATAACCGTTCATATTAAAAAAGGCAGCATCGAGCCGACTTAGATCGTCCGGTTTGACCAACCGGTGCTCGTACACCAGCAGACCGGCAACCACGCCAACCCCGGCCAGATAAACAACCCCGAGTCCCGGCAGCAGTAACAACAACAGCAGAAGCAATATCATGGCAATATGAAACACTCGAACAATCTGCAACGAACGCGCCGCGCCGAAGTGGGCTGGAATTGAGTATAACCCTTTTAGCTTGTCAAATTCCATGTCCTGCAAGGCATAAAAAATATCAAACCCGGCGACCCAGAACAGTACAGCAAAACCGACTACGATCGCCGGCCAGCCGATATCCCCGCGCAGGGCGATCCATGCGCCGACAGGTGCAGCAGCCAGACAGATACCAAGGACAAGGTGCGCCAAAAATGTAAACCGCTTGCAATAAGAATAGAGCACCAGGAACAGCAAAGCAATCGGTGACAGCTGCAGACAGAGCGGGTTGAGCATCCAGGCAGAAAACAATAGCAAGACGACCGAAATCGTAACAAACAGCCACGCTTCAGCGTGGCTGATAATCCCGGCCGGAATATGCCGGGCAGCGGTACGCGGGTTTTCTGAGTCGATGCCGGCGTCAATAATCCGATTTAAGCCCATAGCAAAGCTTCTGGCGCCAACCATCGCCAGGCAGATCCAGACCACCTGCATCAGTGTCGGTGCTGTACCGCTGGTCAGACTGGCCAGGGTCGCGCCCATCAACGCAAACGGAAAAGCAAAAACCGTATGCGAAAATTTGATCATCTCCAGAAGTGCACGGATTTTTTCTGTTACCTGCATAGGACCTCTTAACGAGAAGCATTCATTGTGCGTGAGTGTACACCCACGGCAGATTTGGTTCAAGTCGGTCTAGGAGCTGTTAGGTGCGCTGGTATGCATATTTTTTATTTCCATAAAAACCAAAAAGCCCCCCGGAACTTCGGGGGGCGTCTATGGTTAGTCTTGTTCTAAATCAGAATACGGCAGTTCTCGCCATTTCCATAACCGTCTCAGGCAAGAGTCCGAGGTAAAGCACTCCAACGATAGCAATAACGATTGAAAGTGTTGCCCCGAGCGGCATCGATACCCAGGCAAAATCTTCTTGCGGGTCGCGAAAGTACATAGCTACCATGACTCGCAGATAGTAGTAGAGCGACACTGCCGAATTCAGAATCCCGAGTACAGCCAACCAGATGTAACCAGCTTCGATAGCACCGGCAAAGATAAAGAATTTAGCGGTGAAACCGGCTGTTGGCGGCAGGCCCATCAGTGAGAACAGGAACAGGGTCAGAGCCACGCCGAGGAATGGTCGCTTGAAGCCGAACCCGGCCAGACCTTCCAGGGTCAAATTGGTTTCGCCTTTTTTTCCAGCCAGTACCAGTACGGCAAATGCGCCAAGGTTCATGAAGGTGTATGCGAGCATGTAGTACAGAATAGCGGCAAAACCGATATAGTTGGCAGCCACCAGCCCGACCAGAGCATAGCCGGCGTGCGAAATCGATGAATAAGCCAGCATGCGTTTGATATCGGTTTGTGCAATCGCCAACAGGTTGCCGGCTGTCATAGTCAAAACCGCCAGAATCCAGAGCAAAGCAGTCCATTCGGTCTGCATTTCAGCAAAAGCGAGAATAAGAATACGCATGAAAGCGGCAATAGCGGCGGCTTTTGGACCGGCACTCATAAATGCAGTTATCGGCGTCGGTGCTCCTTGATAAACATCCGGAGTCCACATGTGGAACGGCACGACACCAATCTTGAACAGAAAGCCGGTGCTGAGTAGCAACATGCCGGCAATCGTCATCGGGTTGCCGAGCATCGATGGGTGGCCAGACAGGAAAACGCCAATACTGGAGATATTGGTCGTACCGGTCACACCGTACAACAGGGCCATGCCATAGAGTAAAAATCCGGTCGAGAAAGCGCCAAGCAAGAAGTACTTGAGTCCCGCTTCATTTGAACGCACATCATCGCGAAAGAAACCAGCCAGGACGTAAAGCGAAATAGACAACACCTCAAGTCCGAGGAAGATCGTCATCATGTCGGTGGCAGAGGCCATCCACATGGCGCCGGCTGTCGCGAACAGGATCAGCGCATAATATTCGTTGACTGGATAACCCTCACGCTTCAGGTAGTCATCCGACATCAGAATGGTCAGACCAGCCGCAATGATAAAAATCATATTGAAGAAGAGGGCAAAACCATCTTGTGCAACATGGCCGGCAAAGCCGAATTGAACGCCGACGTCGGCAATCCCGTTCCAGGCCAGAATCGTTACCCATGCGGCACCAACCAAGCCGATAATGCCCATCCAGGCGATGTGTGTCGTCCGCCCAGGCTTCGAAAACACCCCGATCAACAGAAGCGCCATACCAAAGCCGACTAATACCAATGATGGTAGTATGGCGTGAAAATTTACAGTTTCTAAAGCGGCTTGCACCAGATTATCCATGAACATTTTCCTCCGGAAACAGTGTTGCTGCGTCTATTTCTTACTTGAATTCAATTTGCTTGGGTACTTCGTACTGCACCATCGCTACCTGCTGTTTGCTATCGATCTGAGCAATCAGATTCTCCAGCGCCGGGTTCATTTTATCGAAGAAGGTGTTCGGGTAGATACCGATCCAGAAGATGAACACCAGCAAAGGCAGCATCACAACAATTTCACGCAGTGACAGGTCCTTCAATACAGCATTTTTTGGATTATCCAGCTTGCCAAACATTACCCGCTGGTACATCCAGAGCATGTAGACCGCCGCCAGAATAACACCGGTTGTTGCAAATACTGCATACCAGCGCAACTCACTCTCAAAAGCACCAACCAGGGCCATGAATTCACCACCGAAACCGTTGGTACCGGGCAAGCCGATAGAAGAAAAGGTGACAATCATAAAGATAGTGGCAAAAACTGGCATCTGTTTGGCCAGTCCACCGAACTCAGAAATTTCACGGGTGTGGCGCCGCTCGTAAAGGAAGCCGACGATAAGGAACAGTGCGCCGGTCGTAATACCGTGGTTAACCATCTGGATCATGCCACCGGCCATCCCCTGCAGATTCAGAGCGAAAACTCCGAGCATGACAAAACCGAGATGGGCTACCGATGAGTAAGCAACCAGTCTTTTCACATCAGTTTGTACCATGGCGACCAGCGAACCGTAAATGATACCGATTACGCAGAGGGTTGCCAGATACGGCAAGCAAGTATCAAGCGCCTGCGGAAAGAGCGGAATGGCAAAACGGACAAAACCGTAAGTGCCCATTTTCAGCAGTACTGCGGCCAAGATAACAGAGCCGGCCGTCGGAGCTTCAGTATGCGCATCCGGCAACCAGGTGTGCAATGGAAACATCGGCACTTTGATTGCGAAGCTGAAAGCAAACGCCAGGAACAACCAGAGCTGAACATCGTCCGGTACACTCATCTGATAAAACTGGGCAACACTGAAGCCATTAGTGTTCAAACCGGCCTCAACTGCATAGTAGTAAACGAAGATTATGGCTACCAGCATCAACAAAGAACCGACAGCGGTGAAAATGAAGAATTTAACCGCGGCATAGATCCGATTCTTGCCACCCCAGATACCGATCAGGAAGTACATCGGAATCAGCATCAACTCCCAAAATATATAGAACAGGAACAGATCGAGGGAGATAAACGCACCCAGCATGCCGGTTTCGAGCAAGAGTAACAGGGCCATGAAGCCTTTAACGTTCTTGTCCACCGCCTGCCAGGTTGACAGCACCGCAATCGGCATGATTAAGGTTGTCAACATCACCAACCAGAGGCTGATCCCGTCAATACCCACATTATAGTTCATCTGGAAAAAATCACCGACACTGATCCAGCTAACAAACTCGGTGTAGTGCATACCACCGCTGGTAGCAAAGACGTCATCTAACGCCAGCGGCATGCTGAGGGCAAAAGTCAACAAAGTGACGATCAGCGTAAAGCTTTTCAACAGCGGCTCATTATCCCTGGGGATAAGCAACAGCATTGCCATGCCGAGCAGCGGCAGAAAGGTGATGATACTGAGAAGGTGTTCGCTCATTGCAAAACGCTCCTTAAATAACGCTCAAAAAAAACAATAGATGCTTTTAGCCAAAAATATAGAACCCGACAATCATAACGACACCGATTACCATCCCCATGGCGTAGTTTTGAGTCAACCCGGTCTGAGTGTAACGCAGACCGGTCGATACCAGCGTAGTAACGCGGCCGATACCGTTCACGACACCGTCAACAATTCTGACATCGATCCCCTTCCAGAGAAACACGCCAGCTTGCTTGGTCGGGTTGACAAACAGGACGTCATACAACTCGTCGATGTACCACTTGTTATAAACCAGATCATGCAGTTTCGGAAATTTCGCCGTAAATTTGCCCGGCAGTTCCGGTTGCTTGATATAGAACCAGATAGCAGCAGCGATGCCAGCGAATCCGATGAGTACCGAACCGCCCATCAGACCAAACTCCCAACCGAGGGAATGTGCCATCGCCTCTTTAACGGCGATATGATAGGTCTCCTGAGCCGGACCAAAGACCGGGTCAAGGAAGCCCTCGATGAAATTAGGAATATGCCCGAGGATGTTGCCAAGGACATGCGGAACACCGACATAACCGCCGACAACAGCGAGACCGGCAAGAATAACCAGCGGCAGTGTAATAACCCACGGCGACTCAGGAATGTGGTCTTTGGCACGAGCGTCAGTTCTCTGCTCGCCCCAGAAGGTCATCGATACCAATCGGAACATGTAGAACGCCGTCATACCCGCAGCAACTGCACCTGCGGCCCAGAGCCAGAGGGAGCCACGGGTTGAGCTGGCAGCCCACCAGAGAATCTCGTCTTTCGAGAAGAAAGCGGAGAACAGCGGTACACCGGCGATTGCGATGGTTGAGAGCAGGAAGGTCCAATAGGTGATCGGCATTTTCTTGCTCAGACCACCCATGTTGCGCATATCCTGAGGATCATCATTCAAGTGTGCATGGTGATAAGCGTGATGCATACCGTGGATAACCGAACCGGAGCCGAGGAACAGACAGGCTTTGAAGAACGCGTGGGTCATCAGGTGAAAGATACCACCGGTGAAAGCGCCAACACCCATAGCCAGGAACATGTAGCCGAGCTGTGACACGGTCGAGTAAGCCAGAACCCGTTTGATATCATTCTGGGCAAAACCGATGGTGGCAGCAAACACCGCTGTAGTTGCACCGATAATAGCAATTACCATCATCGTAGTCGGGGCCATGGCGAACAGACCACTCATCCGGCCGATCATGTAGACACCGGCGGTAACCATAGTCGCGGCATGGATCAGGGCAGAGACCGGAGTCGGACCTTCCATAGCATCCGGCAGCCAGGTATAAAGCGGAATCTGCGCCGATTTACCGGTTGCTCCGAGGAAAAACAGTAGTGTTATCGCGGTAACCATAATACTGCCGGTACCGAGCAGATGTGCATTATTACCAATTTCAACAAAATTGATTGTCCAGACACCATGCCCACTGCCGAGGGCCCAGAACAGGGTCAACAGACCAAGCAGGAAACCAAAGTCACCAATCCGGTTGACTACGAATGCCTTTTTGGCAGCATCGCTGGCACTCTTCTTTTCAAAGTAATAGCCGATCAGGAGATAAGAGCAGAGGCCAACGCCTTCCCAGCCAACAAACATGACCAAGGCGTTACCACCGAGAACCAGCATCAGCATGGCGAAGCAAAACAGGTTCAGATAGCTAAAGAAACGGTAGTAACTCTCTTCACCGTGCATGTAGCCGATCGAGTACAGGTGAATCAGGGTACCGACACCGGTAACAACCAGGATCATCAGGGCCGACAGCGGATCGTACAGGAATTCCCAGTTGATCTGCATCTTGCCAACTGACATCCAGGAAGCAACCACCTGCTCGTGAACTTTTACCTCATCAGCAAGTAACTGAAAGAAATACTTCGCTGAGAGGAGAAAGGAGGCCAGCATAAAGCCGGTCGCTATACCGCCAATCGCCTTTTCGCTCTTGATAAACCGCTTGCCTAACAGACCATTAATGATACAGCCGATAAGCGGGAGTAACGGGATGAGCCAAAGTTTATCGTACATCTAACACTCTCCTAACCGGAATGAGCTTCTGCCACAAAGACAGAATTACCATTTCAGCAGATTAAAATCGTCAACTGCAATCGATTCGCGATTGCGGTAGAACGCAATCATCAAAGCCAGACCGACAGCCGCTTCTGCAGCAGCAACCGCCATTATAAAGAGAACAAACACCTGACCATCCATATTGCCAAGATGATTGGACAGAGCAATAAACGTCAGGTTGACAGCATTAAGCATCAGCTCAATGCACATGAAGATTACGATCGCGTTCTTCCGGGTTAGAACACCGAATGTTCCAATGGAGAAGATAATCGCGCTCAGAATCATGTATTGATGCACCGTTACCATTTGACCAGCCTCCTATTCCTGTACAGCCGCAGCGTTGCGCTTTGCCAGCACCACGGCACCAACTATGGCTACCAGGAGCAAAATGGACGCAATTTCAAACGGAAGCAGGAAATCAACAAACAGTGCTTTGCCAAGCAACTGCGTGTGCCCTACATCCATTACGGTTTGATTGGTGATGCCACCCGAAATATTGGATGGGTTGCTGTGAGTCAGCATGTAATAAACCTGAATAAAGACCAGTGAAGCCAGGGTGATGGCCCAGACAACACTATGACTCGTCTTCTGGATCAGAACCGTTTTCAGATTCAACAGCATGATTACAAAAATAATCAGCATCAGAATGGCACCGGCGTAGACCATTATCTGCACAGCAGCCATGAACGGTGCATGCAGCATAACGTAGAAGTTGGCCAAGCAGACAAAAGTCATCATCAACGCCACTGCGTTATTGATCGGACTCTTGCAGCTAACTACCAGAACTGCCGAGACCACCGCTACCACGGCGAGTATGACAAAATAAATTTGTTCCATCGATTCCGCGCTCCTGTTCGAATTATCGGATAAGTCTTTGTTTCTCGAATGTGAAGTCTTCGCGCTTGTAGTTCGCCAGCTCGTAGTCGCCGGTCATCTCAATCGCTTCAACCGGGCAAGCTTCGACACAATAACCGCAGAAAATGCAGCGCAGAAGATCAATTGTGTAGACTTCCGGGTACTTCTCACCCTTCTCATTCTCAGCCGATTCTACAATAATACATTTGGCCGGGCAGACGGTCGGGCACAGATAACAAGCTACACATTTCTCACGGTCATGAGCCGGGACCAGACGATGCAAGCCACGGTATCGCTCCGAGGTCGGCAACCGGTGCCCTTTTCTCGGATACTGCACCGTTGTCGAGTTGCCGGGCAACATGTGCTTAAAGGTGATACTCAGACCTTGTATAAACTCTTTAATCATGGATAAACCCTCTTATCTTCGTCAATCGTTTACTGGAACAGAACCACAACCCAGCCGGTCAACATAACGTTTGCCAGGGCGAGTGGAAGGAAAATCTTCCAGCCCATAAACATCAACTGGTCATAGCGAACACGGGGCCATGTGGCACGAATCCAGATGAAGAAGAACATAAAGCCGAAAATTTTGGCCAGCAGGTTCACGGGACCAGCAAACGGCCCGTGCCATCCTCCGAGGAAGAGGGTTACGGCGACTGCCGAAATCAGGACCATGTTGGCGTACTCAGCCATGAAGAACATGGCGTATTTCATCGAGGAATACTCGGTACAGAAACCGGAGACCAGCTCGGTCTCGGCTTCAGGCAGATCAAACGGTGTCCGATTGATCTCAGCCATACCGCAAATGACAAACAACACAAAAGCGACCGGTTGGGAGAAAACATACCAATTCGGGACCCACTCCGGCAGGAAACCGAGGAAACCGACGACCTGACCAAGCGGCAACATCTGCACGCTGACAATTTCACGCAGACTTAACGACTCGGCCAGCATAAGCACACCGATGACCGACAGGCCGGCAGCCAATTCATACGAAATCATCTGTGCGGTCGAACGAATACCGCCCAGCAGCGAATATTTGCTGTTGGAAGCCCAGCCAGCCAGAACGATGCCGTAAACGCCAAGCCCGGCCATGGCAAACACAAAAATGATACCGATATTCAGATCAGCTATCTGCTGCGGGATGATGTAACCACCGATTTCGATATTCGGGCCGAAAGGTACGACTGCAATCGTGATCAGGGCCGGGACCAGAATCATCACTGGAGCCATGACAAACGAAAATTTGCTCGCTTCCGCCGGAATAATGTCTTCCTTGAAGAACAGTTTCAGGCCATCGGCAATCGGCTGTAACAGACCATGCCAGCCGGTCTCCATCGGTCCGAGCCGGGTCTGCATGTGCCCAATTATCTTACGTTCCCACCAGGTTGCGTACGCTACGATCCCCATCAGCACACTGAAAACAATGATAATCTTCAGCATCATGACAATTACAAAGATCAGCGGGGCGTTAGAGAAGCTAAGCATTACTGGATCCATGTTCATCCTCTTTCTTTTCTGTTTATAGCAGAGCCCGATTCAGGGCTTCTAATCAAATAAGCGAAAGTTTACTTGCCAACCTGTACCGGAATCGCCGCGGCACCTTTGTACAGACTGTTCAAACGCGCATCCGCAAAGTGATAAGGCGCAAACAGCACCCCTTTCGGCAGACGCTTGTCAACTTTAGCTTTCAATTTCAGTTCGACACCATCGGCCTTGATGCTGACTACCGTTTCGTCAACGATCTCCAACTCCTTGGCATCCTCAAAACTGAATTCAACATATGCCTCACCAACGACCGCCTGTGGTCCAGTAGCTCTGGTCGACATGGTGCCGCTATGATACAACGCGCTGCCGGTCAGCAGAACGAAGTCGCCGGCAATCGGTTTGTTCCCGGCAACCGCAACCACAGTCTTCTGCTTGATCTCCAGGGTTTCACCACCCCAAACGGCACCTTGCGGCCCGATCTGTGCGTAGTCGATTCCGGTATAACCGGCTTCATCGGCCAACGCTGAAAAGACAGCTGCCGGATTGGTGAAGCTGACCGTCTCGCCAAGACTTGCAGCGAGTTGCGCCAGGATGTCGTAATCGGTTTTGGCCTCACCCGGACTGGATACACCGGCACGCAGCATCTGGATACGACGCTCAGCATTAGTGAATGTGCCGCTCTTTTCAGCAAACGATGCCGCTGGCAAAACCACGTCAGCCATCTCCGCCGTCGGTGAGAGGAACAGGTCCTGAACCACGACAAAATCGGCCCCGGAAAGAGCCTTTTCGACCTTGCTGCGGTCCGGATACGAGGTCAAAGGATCTTCGCCGACTATATACAGCGCCGAGAGCTTACCTTCAGCAGCCGCATCAAGCATCTGCTGAGCACCAAGCCCGCCATCACCCGGAAGAATACCCAGATCTATGGCGCCCTGACTGTTGGCTTTTTCACCGCAGAGGTAGAGACCACTCTGCTCCTTGCCGACGTTGCCGGAAAGAATGGCGAGGTTGGCCGCTGCGATGGCGATCTCTTTGCTTTGAGCTATGTACGGTAACCCGTATGCAAGCAGAATAGCGCTCCGCTTGGCTCCAGACAACGCCTTGGCAGCTGCGCGAATTTCTTCGGCCGACACGCCGGTTGTCTTGGCAACCTTCTCCGGTGTGTACTCGGCCAACGCCTTCTTGAGTGCGTCGAGCCCTTCAACACCGTCAGTGACAGCCGAGCCATCATCGAGCAGCGCCTGGCTCATGGCATTCAGTACATTGACTTCGAGACCCGGCTTGTGCAACAGGGTTTTAGCCCCCGGAAGCTTGTCAAATTTACCTTTTTTATCGCCTACAATAAACAACTCGGCCTGGTTGCGCTTGACCGTCTGGTTGACGACCATGCCGAAGACTGGGTGGGTTTCATAAAAGTCTGAACGGATCGACAGAACCACATCGGCTTCTTCAACCTGCGGGAAGGTTCCGGTCGAAGCATTGATGCCGAGTGTCGCCTGCAGCCCTTCGGTCAGCCCCTTGTAGCACTCACCGCCGGAGTGATCGAGATTGGCAGTACCGAGTCGCTTGGCAAGGTTCTTCAGCAGGAAAAACTCTTCGTTAGTCAAACGCGCACCGGACAGAATGCCGACACCCTTATCAGCCTGGGCCTTTTTCAAGCCAACACTGACTGTAGCGAGAGCTTCATCCCACTCCACTTCAACCAGTTGCTCACCCTTCTTGACCAGCGGCTTGGTCAAACGATCAGCACTGTTGATAAAGGAATAACCGAAACGACCGCGAACACAGAGATTACCGTCGTTGACGCCGTTTTTGTCGTTGAAGCGAATCGTTTCAACCTTGTCATTCAACACGCCAAAGGTCACGGTGCAGCCGTTGCCACAGTAACCACAGACTGAGTCGACCTCTTTAAGCTGCCAGGGGCGGGCCTTGAACTTGAATGGCCGTGGCAGAATAGCGCCGACCGGACACATGGAGACACATTGACCACAGAATTCGCAATCGAGGCCACGGTCGAAAGCGGTGGCAATTTTGGTTTCGAAGCCACGGTTGATGAAGGAGTAGGAGCCGTAGCCGACAATCTCGTCACAGACCCGAACACACTTACCGCAGAGCACACAACGGTTCATGTTGCGTTCAATCAGCGGGTTGATTTCATCAGTCGGCAGATCAAACTTCTCACCTTTAAAACGGTTGGTGACAACTTCGTATTCATAGGTCAGATCCTGCAGGTCACATTCACCACCCTTATCACAGATTGGGCATTCGATAACATGATTGACCAGTAGAAACTCCAGCACCGTCTTCCGGACCTTGCGGATCTCGTCGGAGGTTGAAGTCACAACCATCCCTTCGGTGACCGGCGTGGTGCAGGCCGGGATCAATCGACCCTTCATCTGCTCAACTTCTACCAGGCAGACGCGACAGGCGCCGTAGGGGAGAAGCTTCTTGGCGTAACAAAGTACCGGGATATCAACCCCGGCTTCCTTTGCCGCCTCGTAAATAGTGGCTGTCTTGCTGACTGTAATCTGCTTACCGTCAATCGTCAGATTAACCATCGTGTCCTCTTTATTGATAAATAACTGCGTAAAAGTTGTGTGCTACTCGATCGCCATGAACGGACAGGCATCGTAACAGGAGGTGCACTCGGTGCACTTCTCCAGATCGATGACGGCAAGTGTGCCTTTTTCCCATTCAATCGCGTCGACCGGGCAGACCTTGAAACAGAGTCCGCATTTCTTACATTTCTCATCAATAACCGTGTATTTAAGCAACGGCTTACAGGCGTGTGAAGGACATTCCTTGTCCTTAATGTGCGCCTCGTACTCATGGCGGAAATAACGCAAGGTCGACA
>CBDUUF010000003.1:0-18232 GCA_965370375.1 uncultured Desulfuromonadaceae bacterium | reverse complement strand
GTTGATCCAGACTTCCTTTTCCCGACTGATGTCGGAAGCGACAGCGGTAAATGGCAGCGGCAAATCCTCAATCTGCATCTCACCGATCAACTCACGCAGCGTACTGATTATCTTCTCGCCTTTGACAAATCCGCCCCGGGCAAATGACAGGTCGAGCAACGAAACCATGTCGATCTTGCGGATAGCCCGCACCCACTGCTCATAACTGTCGAGCTTGCCGGCGGCGTAGATACCACCGATCAGGGCACCGATCGAGCAGCCGGTCACCGAAGCGATACGGTAGCCGTTTTCTTCGAGCCAACGAATTATACCGATATGGGCCAGACCGCGGGCACCGCCGCTACCGAGTACCAGTGATATAGATTTACCAGATGGTGTCATGAATTCTCCTGCCTAATATAAGAACGGATTCAGGTCAAGCTGCCGTAGATCTCCGGCCGACGGTCAACAAAACAGCGGATTTGCTCACGGTACTCTGTCATCTCCTGCCGATCGAAGCTGGCGTTTAGAACCGTATCGGTTTCACCCGCCTCGGCCAGCACCTCGCCACGGGCCGAGATCAGCAGACTCATACCGAAAAAATCGAGTTTACCCTGGACGCCACAACAGTTGGCGGCGGCGATGAACAACTGATTCTCAATCGCCCGGGCGCGCAATAGCGTCCGCCAGTGCTCCTGCCGCGGCTTCGGCCACTCTGCCGGAACGCAGATCAGTTCAGCGCCGTCGAGAGCCATCCGCCGAAACAGCTCCGGAAAACGCAGATCGTAGCAGATAGCGACGCCGATCCGCCCGACGGTCGTATCGACAACCAGAGTCGAATCACCGGGCGAAAGGAAACGATCTTCACCCATAGTTGAAAACATATGCAGCTTGCGATAGCTGCCGACCAGTTTGCCTTGATCGATCACATATGCCGTATTGTAAATTTTATCACCAACCTGTTCCGGCAAACTGCCGGTTACGACCAGGTTAAGTTCGGCCGATTGCCGACAGAGGGCTTCGATCACCCGGGGGGTTTCGGCAGCATGCTTCGTCAGGCGTTTGTAATCGTAACCGGAACTCCACATCTCAGGCAGTACGGCCAGCTGCGCACCCTGTGTTGCTACCTGGGCGAGTCCCGCCGCCGCTTTCGCCAGATTTCGATCAACCTCGCCAAGAGCGATATTGAACTGGACAGTTGCTACACACAGTTTGGTTTTCATGCCATCTCCAAAGCAAAACAAGGGTACATTTTTCGAATTGTCTATAAATATAATCTGTAAATCTGATTATATGCGAGTCGCGGTGTCCTGACAAGAACCGCCACAAAATGTCCGGATTTTCTTGACCAATCGACGAAAGGAATGATAAAAACATGTGAAATTATTGAGAATAGACTGCTGTTTTATATTTTCTTGTTTTTTTATTCTTTATTCAATGGCGGTCACCCGTTCAAACCTTGCTGGACGTCAATTAACCACAGAGGACTATGAAAGCAAAATTCGCCACATTTATAATTATGCTGAGTTTCTGGGTCATTCTGTCAGGTATGTTCGATGCCTTTCACCTGACTCTTGGGGTGATAAGTTGCGTACTGATCGCCCTCTTCTCCGGAGAAATGCTATTCGAAGAGCTGAAAATAAAAGTACGGGCCAGACAAGTCTTCGGCATGTTCATTTACGCCCCCTGGCTGTTATGGGCCATTGTCCTGTCCAGCCTGGAAGTCGCTTATATAGTTCTGCACCCAAAGATGCTCGACAAGATGGATCCGCAGTTGATCCGTTTCAAGACCAAACTGAAATCAAATTTTGCCAGGGTGACCTTCGCTCAATCGATCACCTTAACACCAGGCACTATTACGGTCAGTGTTCAGGATGATGAAATGACTGTCTACGCACTCACCCGGAGCGCCGCCAACAGTCTGCCCGGGGAAATGGAAAGACGTATCGGCCGCGCTCTGGAACCGGGGGAAGTATGATGGAGCAAGTGTTTCTCGCGGTTTCCATAGCCCTGTTGATGCTGATCTTTCTCACTATGATAAGAGCCCTCGGCGGGCCGACGGTGCTTGACCGGATCGTTGGGGTAAACATGATCGGCACCAAAACGACCGTATTGCTACTGCTGATCGGCTTAATCTACGAAGCGATGCCAATGTTCATCGACATCGCCCTGGCCTATGCGTTTCTCAACTTCATCGCAACCATCGGCGCCTGCAAATATTTCCGACGCAGCAATAAGATTCATCTCGAGGATGAGCTGTCAACTGAAACGGAGGCCTCGACATGAACTGGATCGTGACCGTTCTGCTGGTTCTCGGGCTCTTTTTCTTCGCCATAGGCACCATTGGTATCCTGCGTCTACCTGATTTCTATTCACGACTTCATGCCGCCGGCAAGTGTGACACTCTGGCGGCAACCCTCGTTGTGTCAGCCATCGCCCTCTACAATCTGCATGATTTGAGCTTCGGTAACATTCTGGTTAGCTGGAAAGTATTAGCCATCGTTTTCTTTATTTTCATGGCCAGCCCAACAGCGACCCACACGATCACCAAGGCGGCCATGATCGTCGGCGTCGAGCCATGGCTGAAAAATAGGGGGACGCACAAATGATCTGGCAACTCGATCTAATCCTGCTGATATTGGTGGTTATCTGTGCTGTAGCGGCGATCACTGTGAAGGACCTGCTCTCGGCAACCATCATCTTCAGTGCCTATAGTCTCCTCCTCTGCCTGCTCTGGGCAGAAATGGGAGCGGTCGACGTCGCTTTTACCGAAGCTACGGTCGGCGCTGGTGTCAGTACCATATTCTTTATTGCAGCTATCTTCCGCACTACACGCAGGAGTAAAGATTGAAACCACTGGCCTTACTGGCAACTCTGGTCACCGGGGCACTGCTACTCTACGGCACCACTGACTTCGCCGCCTGGGGTGATCCGGAATCGCCGCCCAACCGCAACATCTCTGTTTACTATGTGGAACAGGCGGTCAAAGAGACCCATGTGCCGAATCTGGTTACCGCCGTTCTCGGTGACTACCGAGGCTACGATACCATGTTCGAACTAGTCGTAATCTACAGTGCCGGCATGGCAGTCATGGGCATCCTGCGGCGGAGGGATGAGCTATGAGGATCAGCGTACAAGAGGCCCGGGATCGGATCCCGCAGGCCGATATCATCCTCGAGACAACGGTGCGACTGATGATCCCCTTCATCCAGCTTTATGGTCTGTATGTCATCGTCCATGGCCACTACAGTCCGGGTGGTGGATTCCAGGGTGGGGTTGTCCTCGGCGCGTCGGTAATCCTGCTCGCTCTGGCCTCTGGCATGCCCGCCAGCAAACAGTACCTGTCTGAGGGTGCCGATATCATCATGGCCAATGCCGGTGCCTTGATCTTTACCGGTATTGCCACGCTCTGCGCCCTGCTTGGCGGGATGTTCCTCGATTACAGCGCGCTCGTAAAAATCCTGCCGATCGACCCGATCGCCTGGCGTTCCCACGGGATCTTCCTGGTCGAGGTTGGCGTCGGCATGGGTGTTATGACAATAATGGTCTCGATCTACTGGGACATGGCCTCTGCTGGCCGCCTCGATGAGGGTTTGTAAATGGAAGGTATCATGGCCGAAATCATGGCCAAATACAATTACTGGATTTATGTGGTCCTGATGATGATCGGCTTCTATGCCATGATCGGCAAACGCAATCTGGTCAAGAAGTTGCTAGGTATGAACATCTTCCAGACGTCGATTATCCTCTTTTTTGTCTCCACTGGAGCAAAAAAGGGTGGCAGCATCCCGATTCTCGACAAGCAGGCCGCACTGCAGGGAGCAGTGGATGTGAACCAGGTGGTTAATCCTCTGCCGCACGTACTCATGCTGACAGCTATCGTCGTCGGGGTTAGCATAACCGGCGTCGCCTTGGCAGTAATGCTGCGTATCTATCGCAAATACGGGACCTTGGAAGAAGACGAAATTCTACTCAAGATTGAGAACGAATGATATCTAACTTGCACATGTATGTTATGGCGGCGCCGCTATTGACCGCTTTTTTGGTTAATATCTGTGGCCGCAGTAACCGCAAGATCATTGCGCCGCTGGTGTTGGGCGCTCTGGGGCTTTCCAGCCTGCTGGCGATTGTCGTGCTCAAGCGGACACTTACGCTCGGCACCTTGAGCTATACCGCCGGAGGTTGGACGCCACCATGGGGCATCGAACTCCTGGTCGATCCGCTTTCGGCATTGATGCTCCTGCTCATCTCCGCTGTCTCCTTTATTGCGACCTTTGCTGCTCTGCCCTGCGTCAAACGTGACCTGGAGGATCGGCAGCATATATTTTTCACGCTTTATCTGATTCTGATCTCCGGGCTGATGGGGCTGGTGCTGACTGCTGACGCCTTTAATCTCTATGTTATGCTCGAAATTACCTCGATCACCACCTATGGCCTGATCGCGCTGGGCCGCGGACGAGCACCACTGTCGAGTTTCAACTACATCATCATGGGTTCGGTGGCAGCTTCTTTCTATCTGCTCGGAGTCGGCTATCTCTACCTGCTGACCGGCACCCTCAATATGGCCGATATCGCCGGTCACCTGCCGGCCCTGCAGGGCAGTGCCGCTTTGGTGACCGCTTTAGCTTTCATCCTGATCGGCTTGTGGATCAAGATGGCATTTTTCCCCCTGCACGGTTGGCTGCCGAGAGCCTATTCAGACGCACCGGACGGTGCCGGGGTCCTCATCGCGCCGCTGATGACCAAGGTCACCATCTATCTGATGATCCGCCTGATGCTCACCTTTCAATCGCCGGGGTTCCCACTGTTCGAAATGAATGTCCACAATTTCGTTGTCTGGGCTGCGGCGATCGGGATTATTTGTGCATCTTCATTGGCACTGGCCCAGCGTAATTTGAAGCTGATGCTGACCTACATCATTATTGCCGAGGTCGGTTACATGGTTGGCGGCGCCTGGCTGGGCAACGAGCAGGCCATGACCGGAGCTCTTCTGCACATCGTTAACGATGCGTTAATGACACTCTGTCTGTTTTTGGCCGCCATCGCCATCGCCTATCGTACCGGCAGCCTCCAGTTCGAGAGCTTGAAGGGTCTTTACCGGCGGATGCCATGGACTATGGCTTTCTTCACCATCGGCGCATTCGCCATGATCGGGGTACCACCGACCTGCGGTTTTTTCAGCAAGTGGTACCTGCTTCTCGGTGGTATCGAAGCTGGTCACTGGGAATTCGTCATCGCCCTGATCTTCAGCAGCCTGGTCAATGCCGTTCTCTTCTTCCGGATTATCGAGTTGGCATACTTTAACTCCCCGCAAGACAGCGAGCAGACTGAACCCAAGAGCCTGGAACGGCAAGAGGCTCCCTGGTGGATACTCAGCCCTCTGGCCCTGACGGCTGTGCTCCTGATTGTGGTCGGTTTGGGCACCGGACCGTTGATTGACAACGTAATCCGATTGATGATACCGGTCGGGTTTTAATTCTATTATGAGCCCGACCAGCGCTGGTCGGGACCGGTTTTGAGAGATATATGACACCGATTGTTTCCATCTGGCCGCTGGCCGCGATTCTGGTCTCCCTGCTGGGAGCTTTGCCGATCCTTCTTGCTGATCGGCAACCGAACCTGCGCGAAAGCTGGACTATCCTGATCGCCCTGGTCAAGCTGACGATCGTCGCTTCGCTGTTGCCGGGGATTCTGGCGGGCAACACCTACGTTTTTACCATCGCACAAGTTATCCCGGGCGTGCCGATCGAGTTGCGCGTCGATGCCCTGGGAATGATCTTTGCGCTGGTAGCCTCTTCGCTCTGGCTCTTCACTTCTATCTATTCAATCGGTTACATGCGGACTCTCGACGAGCACGCACAGACGCGTTATTTTGCCTCATTTGCTGTGGCGATTTCGGCCACCCTCGGCGTTGCTTTTGCCGGCAACCTGCTGACCATGTACCTTTTCTATGAGATGCTGTCACTCTCGACCTACCCGTTGGTCACCCATAAGCAGAACGCCGAAGCCAGAACCTCCGGTCGCAAGTACCTGACCTATATTCTCGGCACCTCCATCGGTCTGGCCCTGCCGGCCATGCTGATAACTTACAGCGTCGCCGGTACTCTCGATTTCACCACCGGTGGTATCCTGGCCGGTAAGGCTTCACCGGAGCTGTTGGCGCTGCTGGTAGTGCTCTTTTTGTTCGGTTTTGCCAAGGCTGGCTTGATACCGTTTCACGGTTGGCTGCCGGCAGCGATGGTGGCGCCGACCCCGGTCAGTTCTTTTCTGCATGGCGTGGCCGTAGTCAAGGCCGGCGTATTCGCGATTTTCCGGGTCATTTTCGATATCCTTGGCCCTGAAACACTGCAGTCTGCCGATCTCGGTTCCCTGATTACATATATCGCGTCGGCGACCATATTGATTGCGTCGTTCGTGGCACTGACCCAGGACAGTATGAAACGCCGGTTGGCCTACTCAACCATCGGTCAGCTTGCCTACATGGTGCTCGGTGCCGGCATGCTTACGGCGACCGGTATGCTCGGCGGAGTCACACACCTGGCGATGCACGCCTTCGGCAAGATCACGCTCTTCTTCTGTGCCGGAGCGATCTACGTCGCCAGCAAAAAAAAGAATATCAGTCAAATGGACGGTCTCGGCCGCCGCATGCCGATCACCTATATAGCCTTTTTTCTCGGTTCCCTGAGTATCATCGGCATGCCGCCACTGGGTGGTTTCATCAGCAAGTGGAACCTGCTGCTCGGTGCCGTCGAAGGAGATCAGCTGGTTCTGATCATAGTTCTGCTGGTCAGTTCCCTGCTCAACGCCGCCTATTTCTTCCCGATTGTCTACCGCGGCTTCTTCGTGCCGGCAACTGACGGCGAAGAAAAAGGCATCAAGGAAGCGCCGCTCCTCTGCCTGATCCCGCTGTCGGTGACGGCCCTGGTTTCACTTGCCCTGTTCTTCTTCCCCGACACGCTGCTGCGACTGGCAAGTATGGCCCTGGGGATTTAATAAGCCGGCAAGTTGTCGACTGTGAGATTTGATGAATAAAGACGAGCATAACAACACTCAAGAGCAGGAAGAAGACGGTCCAATGATCCTGGCCCACGATGCTGTCGAAGGCTACCGGACAGTCTTTTATATCTGCATTACCATTGGCACCCTCTATCTGGCCTTTGTGCTCTGGCAGACGTGGTAGGAGAACGCAGATGTCCAAACACCCGATCTCGATAGATGAAGAACTGGCGATGTTCGACAAACCCAAGAACGTAAAGCGCGTACTCTACGCACTATATGCCTGCGTGGTCCTGCTGCTGGCGGTTGACCTTTTCTACCATAAGCATGGCATCTTCACCTGGGAAAGCTCCTTCGCCTTCTACTCGGTCTACGGATTTGTCGCCTGTGTCATCCTGGTGATCATAGCCAAGTACGTGCTGCGGCCCTTAGTTATGCGTAAAGAGGATTTTTATAATGATTAATGCATTGCCGCCAGCAGTGATCCTGATTCTCGGCGGACTTTTGATCCCACTGTTCAAGGGCCGCACCCGACAAGTATTGCTACTGCTGTTGCCAGTGATCAGCTTCATCAACCTGTTGCAACTGCCGCACGGCAGCCACTGGATATTCCCATTTTTGAGCGACCAGATCGTCCTGGCCAGAGTTGACAAGCTGAGCCTTATTTTTGGCTACATCTTCCATTTGGTCGCTTTTCTCTCAGCACTCTATGCACTTCATGTTAAGGATTCCGTGCAGAACGTTGCCGGCACCGTCTACGCCGGTGCTGCTGTAGGCGCGGTCTTCGCCGGTGACATGTTCACCCTGTTTGTCTTCTGGGAACTGCTGACCATAAGTGCCACCTTCCTGATCCTGGCCCGACGGACTGAGAAAGCGCTCGGTGCCGGTTTTCGCTATTTTATGGTGCACGTGGCCGGTGGCCTGTGTCTGCTGGCGGGGATCATCATGCATGTCTCGCAGACCGGCTCAGCGGCCTTTGATCTGATTGGTCTGGGGACAACCGCCTCCTGGCTGATATTTGTCGGCATCGGCGTCAACTGTGCCTGGCCGTTTCTGCACCCATGGTTAACTGACTCTTATCCTGAGGCAACCATCACCGGTACCATCTTTCTTTCGGCATTTACCACCAAAACAGCAATCTATGCTCTGGCCCGGGCCTTTCCCGGCACCGAGGAGTTGATCTACATTGGCGGGGCGATGGCCGCCTTCCCGATTTTCTATGCGGTCATTGAAAACGATCTGCGCCGAGTTCTGGCCTACAGCCTGATCAACCAGGTCGGCTTCATGGTGGTCGGCATCGGTATCGGCACCGCACTCTCCATCAACGGTGCCGTTGCCCACGCCTTCAATGACCTGCTCTTTAAAGGGTTGCTCTTTATGACCATGGGCGCGGTCATGTACCGTACCGGTAAAATCAACGCCACCGATCTCGGCGGCCTGTATAAATCGATGCCCTGGACCTGCGGCTTCTGTATAGTCGGCGCCGCCTCGATCTCGGCCTTCCCGCTCTTTTCCGGTTTCGTCAGCAAATCGATGGTCATGGAAGCGGCTGCTCTCGGTGACATGCGTTGGCTCTGGTTCATCCTGCTCTTTGCCTCGGCCGGGGTCTTTCACCATGCCGGCATCAAGATACCCTTCTTCGCCTTCTTCTCCCACGACTCCGGCATACGCTGCAAAGAGGCACCACCGCATATGCTGCTGGCCATGGGCATCTCGGCCGTGCTCTGTATTCTGATCGGTTGTTTCCCGCAATACCTGTACAGCATGTTGCCTTACGCCACCGACTACCAGCCCTACTCGATCAGTCACGTGTTGGCGCAGTCCCAGTTGCTCGTATTCTCGGCTCTGGCCTTCACCCTGCTACTGCTTGCCGGTATCTACCCGGCGGAAATTCGTTCGCTCAATGTTGACGCCGACTGGATTTATCGCAGGGGGGGTCGCCAGATTTACCGCTTCTGCCAGTGGGCTTTTAACGGCATCAACGACTGGGCCGATCGTGTCTTCGTGCAGAAGCTTACAAAACTGTTGGCCCAGTTCTTCGAAGAACCGGGTGGTAACTTCCAGAAGTACGGTTACCGCCTCTGGGTCGAAACCAGTGGAATTTCCGATCACCATGAACGGATTGACAAACAGATAGACAGTCGAAGCCGCAACTCCACCTACCCGGTTGGCGTAGGCGTTTTGCTGGCTGTCATAATTGTCGTCATTGCATCTATTCTGCTCTACATCAGATAATCTTCAGCCTTTTCCAGCAGAGATCGATAATAATAACTGTATAAAAGCGGGGAGCTACCTCCCCGCTTTTTTTATTCCCAGCCGCTGGCGTATTTATCACGAAACAATTCCTGATCAGAAATTTTACTGTATACTTATACGAGGTTAGGAATAATCATAATCGTCCCGTTCCGGGGCAAAACGACGAAAGGAACACTGCGATGCGCGCTGTAGGTCTGAAGCAGATTTGGTTGCTGCTGTTATTGTTGACTCTGATATTGGCTGCCGGCTGTTCCGGCAAGCATGAATTGCTCGAAGGTGCCCCCGAGTGGGTTAATATGGGTAGTGGTGCCTTTGACGATGCAGGCGACAGCATTTTTTACGGTGTCGGTTCGGTAACTGGCGTACAGAGTCTGTCCTTGTCTCGTGAGACCGCCGAGCAACGCGCCCGGGCCGAGGTTGCCCGGCAACTGCACAGCTATGTCACCGACCTTTACCGTGATTATCAGGTCGCCACCGGCATCGGTCAGGACAAGGCGCCACTCGAAGAGCAACATATCGACGACACATTGAAGAGTTTGTCGCAAGTAACGGTACGCGGGGCCAAAGTGATTGAATTCTGGCGCCATCCGGAAACCGATACGGTCTATGCCCTGGTGCGGACTGATTTAACCGCCATGAAGTCGGCCATCACCGAGATGCGTGAGATTGACCCGGAATTCCGTAACTATGTCGATGCCAACGCCGAGCAGGCATTCAAAAATCTTGATCAACAAGCGAAGGAGACCCGCTGATGCATAAATTGATGCTATGGCTGTTGCCGCTGACAGTGTTGCTTCTGCTGGTCGGTTGCGCCAGCACCAAGGTCGAACGGATGGACACCAGCGAAGTCAAAGACCTCTCCGGTCGCTGGAACGATACCGACAGCCAGATGGTCTCCGAAGCGATGATCCAGGACTGCCTCAACCATCCATGGCTATCCGACTTCACCGCCCGGGCCGGCAAAAAGCCGGATGTAATCGTCGGCTCGATTCGCAACCGTTCATCCGAGCACATCGCAACCGAGGTGTTTGTTAAAGACCTGGAGCGGGCACTGGTCAACTCTGGTCGCGCCTACTTTGTCGCCTCCTCAGAAGAGCGAAGTGGCGTCCGATCTGAGCGGCTTGATCAAGATATTAACGCCGCTCCGGACTCACGTAAAGCCCCCGGCATGGAAGCCGGTGCCGACTTCATGTTGATCGGCTCGATCAACTCGATTGTCGATCAGGAAAAAGGTGAAAAGGTGGTCTTTTACCAGATAGACCTGGAATTGATAGATATGCGCGATAACCGCAAGGTCTGGCTAGGTAACAAGAAAATCAAGAAATTCGTCAGTCGTAGCCGTTTCGGTTTTTAATCTTAAATGAGTGTCCGGCACCGCATACGTCTGGCCCGCCTGCGGTCGCTACTGGCACTGGTCATCACTGTCGGGTTGCTCACCGGTTGCGTGGGCGCGCGCTCGATTCAGGATAGAAGTTACGACCTGAGTCGCAGCGGCAAGCCTGACGCCGCCATCGATTTTCTCGACGCGTCGAGGTTGGCTAACAGTAGCAATGACCGCCTGCTTTACCTGATGGAACGCGGCACCCTGCTCCACCTGCAGGCGGCATATGCGCAGAGTAATGTCGATTTTGAGGCGGCCGACCGGCTGACTGAAGAGCTTTATACTAAAAGTATCTCGGCCGGGGCACTGAGCTTTCTGCTCAACGACGGGGTGATTCCGTATGCCGGAGCAGACTACGAGTCGGTCTACCTCAACTACTACAAAGCACTCAACTATCTGGCGCTCGGTGACCTCGAAGAAGCCGGAGTCGAAGCTCGGCGAGTGGATGAAAAACTACGGTACTTCAGTGATCTCTACAAAGAGAAAACCGTATTTCGGGAAGACGGCTTTTTACGGCTACTCACCGGACTGATCTACCAGGCACAGGGCGACGACAACAACGCCTTCATCGCCTATCGTCTCGCCTGGCACAGTTATCAGGCCAACCGCGATGTCTACGGAGTACCGATCCCGGAAGTACTCTGGTAGCTGCTGGTGACCTCGGCTGACCGGTCGTCTTTATGGCAGGAACGCGACGAGATTCGTGACCTGGCTACGGCACGCGGGATCGAAGTGACGCAACTCGATACCTTCATTGTAGTGCTGGTCAACAACGGCAGGATTCCGGTCAAACAGGAGAGAATGGCGCTGTTTCCATCCGGGCAGGGCTTTCCGATCAAACTGGCCCTGCCGGAATTTGTTGCCCGCGGCGGTGGCATAGACAGCATAACGACAAACATCGACGGCGAACTTTATCGGTCAGAGCCGGTCGAGGACCTGGAAAGTATCGCCTTCAAGAGTCTCAAGGACGAAATCGCCCGGGTGCTGGTCAAGGCGATCGCCCGGGCTGTGATCAAGGAGACGACGGCCCGGCAGCTTGAGGGCAACGGTGACAATCCGTTCGGCCTGCTGCTCAGGGTGGTTAACATGATTACAGAAAAGGCTGATCTGCGCAGCTGGAATGGTTTGCCGCGCGAGATTCAGCTGCTGGTCGCCCCGGTCGCTCCGGGAACAAAACAGATCACTATTGAACTCGATGGTCGGCCACAGGAGCTGACGCTGGTTGTACCGGCAACACCGGTCGGATTCGGTTTTGTCCGCGCCTTTTAACCAATATTTTCATGAAGAGGAGTATCGTCATGCGTTACGGATTCCTTACACTTGTCCTGTTACTGTTGTTCGGCTGTGCGCCGACTATCCCCGACTGGGTCGATGGCAACAGTAAGCTCTATCCTGATGACCAATATCTGGTTGGTATCGGTCATGCGCCAACCCGTGGTGACGCTGAAGACCGGGCCAGATCTGCGATTGCCAAAACCTTTGCCGTGCAGGTGCAGGCACGCCAGAGCAGTTCTGAAGCGTTCTGGATGGCTCGCGTTGGTGAAGCCGAAAGTAAAGAGTACCGTCAAGACCTGCAGTCAGATCTGGTCACCCGCACCGACCGGCTGCTGACCGGGGTACGCATTGCCGAGGTTTGGCAGTCAGAAGAAGATGGCATCTATGCGTTGGCTCTGCTCGACCGAATGCAGGCGATGCGACCACTTAAACAGCAATTGACCGAGATCGATCTGGCAGTTGAAGCCGAGATTAACAAAGCCGAGGCGAGTGAGCACGCCATCGAGCAGCTCGGCCACCTGCTCAAAACCATGCAACTTCTCAGTGAGCGCGGAGTAATTGCGGCCGATCTGGCGATCCTGATGCCGACCGGCTACGTTACGGCGGCGCCACAGAGCAGCGCGCAGGTCGCTGAGCGGGCGGATGCGGTTGCCGCCACGATCAGCATCGGTCTGGAAATGTTCGGTGATGAACAAGGGATCGTCGAAGGCGAGATGATCAGCGCCCTCAACAAGATCGGCATCAAACTGGTCAGCAGCGGCGAAGTCGATATGACCATTGTTGTCGAGGTACGTATCGATGAGTATCAGGTGAATGATCCGTGGCATTGGGCGCTGGCCTCCGTGCAAACCACCTTTATGCTGCCTGAAGGACGGGTCCTCGATGCCATGCGCTCCACCATCCGCGAAGGCTCGCAGGTCGAGTCGCGAGCGCGAATATTGGCGTTGGAAAAGGTCGGCAAGGTTCTGGCCACAGCTGTTATCGACCGGATCGTCAACCTCGGACTGTCTGGCGGATGATCTAATCGACGTTGTTACTGCTATACCGAGAGGCGGGAATTGATCCCGCCTCTTTTTGCTAGTCAATCTTTATGGTCTCGCAAAAACTAAATAAGATGGCTAAGTAAAAATTTCTCACCCCAAGGCGTAGTGGCTGTTCAAGGGTGAAGGCATACATATTGTATGTCGAAGTCTTGAATAGACGCTGCAACGCAGGTGGGTGGACTTTTTGCGACGCCATCAATCTTGACCACTGGAAGCCTGACCCGGTTATGGGAACAGATCGAACAATAAACCGAGATACTTCACAACGCGACTGGAATGCGCTCAAGATTCTGCTCGGCGGCATCCTCGGGATGGTGGTCGTCATGGGCATCGGACGGTTTGCATTTACACCGATTCTGCCGCTGATGCAGCGCGATCTCGGCATGACCAATACCGTGGCCGGTTGGCTCGCCGGGCTTAATTATCTCGGCTACCTCGGCGGTGCTATCCTCTGTTCCGTCACACCGCAATTACTGCGCAACCGCTTGATAACCGGTGGCGCTTTGCTGTCAAGCCTAGCAACAACGTTATTTATGGGTTTTACCGTTTCAGTCTTCTGGTGGGGAGCGATGCGGCTGCTTGGCGGTGCTGCCAGTGCCATCCTGTTTATCGTTATTGCGGCTGAAGTTGCCGAGGCCCTCGTCCGACGCGGCTATGGCCACTGGGTCGGCACCCTGTATAGCGGGCTGGGTATCGGCATCATTCTGAGCGGCCTCATTGTCCCTCAGTTAGACAGTGTTGGCGGTTGGGATGCCGCCTGGGTCGGTATGGGCGTAATCGCAACTCTACTGGCAGTTACCGGCGTCGCTATCGGTCGAAAGCGCGAGTTGGTGCAACCGCTCACGATCAGTAAACCGACGCAAGAGAGCAAGCTAGGTAGCATCAGAATTCTGGCCGTCGGTTACTTTTTTGAAGGCCTCGGTTATGTGGTCACTGCCACCTTTATTGTCGCCATAATCGCGGCAACTCCGGAGCTTGCGGACTACGCTGCGTACAGCTGGGTTGCGGTCGGTTTAGCTGCTGTCCCCTCAACGATCCTGTGGCCGTTGCTGGCCCGCCGTATCGGCAGCAAACGCGCCTTGTTGGCAGCGTATACAGTTCAAGCGACCGGCATCATGGTCAGTATCTACGCCAACTCTTTGGCCGAAGTGATGTTTGCCGCTGTCACCTTTGGCGGCACCTTCCTCGGGATCGTTGCGATGACTCTGGCCGAAGGCAACCTGCGCATGCGCGGCGATGGGCGGCGCGCCACAGCCATTCTGACCGCCAGCTTCAGCGTCGGTCAGATGCTCGGGCCGGTTCTTGCCGGAATACTGGCTGACCTGCAGGCGGGCTTTACTTTACCACTGATCCTTGCAGCTGTTTCTGTTCTGCTGGGGGGAGTGTTTGTTGCCCTGGATCGCAGGTTTCAAATGCCATAATTGTATTTTAGATGTTACACTGAAGCTTCGATCTATCTATAGTTCATGGGGGGGATTATGTATAAAAAACTGCTGTTTTTTCTCAGCACCACGCTGTTCCTGTTTACCGGTATTGCCCAAGCCGAGCCTGAAGATCTCATCCATTATGATCTGTCTTTGGCTGGCTATCGGCTCGGTATGACGTTTGACGACGCTGCTGCCGTGCGACCTTTTCAGTTGTTACAGGATAAAGAAGACTCGGCCAACACCCTTATTATTATCGCCTTTATCGAACATGTCTATATCGATACAATCGAAACAAATCTTTGGGTTCAATTCAGGGATGGAAAAGCTGCCAAAATAATCGTCCAGTTTGCCCCGGACGGGATTGAGGAAATGCTGCAACATTTGCAAGCAGCTTTAGGGCCGGGCAGAAACAAGTCGAGGATAGTGACCAACAGTAATGGCGCCGAGATTAAACAGACAATTTGTCAGTGGATTTTTCCGTATGCAAAATTACATCTGGTTGGCATTTCATCAAACACTGAATATGCCACTATCAGCCTGGTTAAGAAGAAAAAAGACCATAGAACTGCGCCAGAAGAAAAATAACCGTTGCCCAGCATAAGTGAGACCCGACTACATGGAGCGATCAGCTGCTGAGCCGATGCCCCCGCCCGATCAACAGAGTAACCCAGGTAAACAGCGCAACCGCCATTGTTCCAGCGACCAGAAACGACAACCAGAGCGGCAGATCACCGACACCGAGGATCGCAGTGCGAAACCCATCAATCAGATAAAACATCGGGTTGAGGTGCGACAGTTTCGCCCAGGGACCCGGCAGAATCGAGATCGGATAGAAGACCCCACCGAGGTAGATCAGCGGCAGAATTAAAAAATTGGTGTACATCGACAGCGAATCAAAACTGCTGGCGTAGATGGCAACCACCAGACCAAACTGGGCAAACAGGAAACTGGCCAGCGCCGCCATGCCAATCGCCGCCAGCGGATCAGTCCACGGCAAGCCGGCAAAGAAGGTCGAAACCAGCCAAACAACCAGACCGACCGCCAGACCACGAATCATAGCGGCAATAGTGTAGGCGAAGATGAATTGCGTCGGCGTGATCGGTGTCACCAACAAGTCAACGATGTTGCCGAGATAACGCGACATGAACAGAGACGAGGCGGTGTTGGCAAACGAGTTGTTGATTACCCCCATCAGAATAAGCCCGGGGATAACAAACTGGGCATAGTTGAATCCTTCCATTACACTGATCCGCTCACCAAGGGTCGCGCCAAAGATAAATAGATAGAGCGAAGCAGTAATAATCGGCGTAAACACCGTCTGCGAGGCGACCCGTAAAAACCGGCGAATTTCTTTATACAGCAGGGTCATGAACGGCCGCCCCGGTATGTAATTGTCCGGGCGGGGATCAGCCATCATCAGTCTTCTTTCCGGTCAGGCGCAGAAACACGTCTTCGAGGTTGGGTGGACGGGTCTCCATTTCGGTCACCGCCAGGCCGAGCCCGCGCATCTTGTCGAGCAGGTCGATCGAGGTCTCCCCCGCACATAAGGCAAAGCGCAAAGTTCGACCAGCGTCGGCCAATACCGGTTGAAACGTATCAAGCTCGACCGGAATCTGGCTGAGCGGTCGGTCAAGTTGAGCGGTAACCTGACGGCCACCGAGCCGGTGCAGCAGACTTTCGGTACGGTCAAGCGCCACCAGTTCACCATCATTCATAATGGCGATCCGGCCACACATCTTTTCCGCCTCCTCGAGATAGTGGGTGGTCAATAATACCGTAGTGCCATGGTTGTTGATCTCACTAACAAAACCCCACAACGTATGGCGGAGTTCGACATCTACCCCGGCGGTCGGTTCATCGAGAATCAGCAGACGGGGTTTGTGGATCAGCGCTTTGGCAATCATAAAACGCCGCTTGAGACCACCGGATAGTTTGAACATCACTTTGTGCAGGTGCGGTCCGAGGCCGAGACGCTCAATTAACAAGTTACGCCAGGCCGGATCGTCTTTCTGACCATAGTAACCGGCGTGCATCTTCAGCGCCTTGTCGATGGAGAAAAAATTATCGATCACGATCTCCTGGTGCATCACCCCGGTCAGACAGCGGGTGATCCGATAGTCCTTCCGATTGTCGCAACCGAAGATTCGGACCGAACCACCACCGATCCGGGTGACCCCGGAGATCATATTGATAGTGGTACTCTTACCGGCACCGTTCGGCCCGAGCAGACCAAAGATCTCACCCGGCTCGATTTCGAACGATATCTCCTTGACGACATCGACGCCATCGTAAGTTTTTTTCAACTGGTCTATTACCAGGGCCGCTGTTTGCATATAGGTTAATTAAGCCTGCCTGCCGTCAGCTTGTCAAGTCAACCCGAGCCGATTGCAAATTTTTAAGCATATTCTATACTTGTCGGCAGGAGCTGACTTCACAACCGATTGCTAATCAGTTAGAATACAAAATCATGTTCTCTTTTACTCAAGATGAAATAACCCTGATCGGTCTTGGCTATGCCTTGATCGAATTAGTCGGAATTGTGCTGGCCTTCAACGCCGTGATGCACGCAAGGAGTTCGCAGGCGGCGATCGCCTGGGCAGTTTCACTCGTTGCGGCTCCGTATTTAACCATTCCGCTTTACGCCCTATTTGGCCGGCGCAAGTTCTCCGGTTACATTCAGGCCCGGCGCAGCGGTGACCGGATGGTTAAGCGCCAGACTCTCGGCGAGGTACGCGATCGCTTGCTACCTTTCAAAGTTGAACCGGATGGCCGGAACGATCTTGCCCAGGCGCTCGAATCGCTGTCCGGAATGTTTTTTACCCGGAGTAACACCGTCCAGCTATTGATTGACGGGCATGACTGTTTTGCCGCTATCTTCGCCGCGATTGAAGACGCCAGGGAATATATTCTGGTGCAATTTTTCATAATTCGCGATGATTCGCTCGGGCGAAAACTGCAACAGGCGTTGATCGATAAGAGCCAGGCCGGAATACGCTGCACATTATTGTACGATGGTGTCGGCAGTTTTGCCCTGCCAAATAGTTACGTGACCGAATAGCAGCAGGCCGGGGTCGATGTCCGGGCCTTTCACAGCACCATGGGCAAGATCAGCCGCTTCCAGATAAATTTCCGCAACCACCGCAAGATCGTAATTGTTGATGGCCGGGTCGGCTTTGCCGGCGGACACAATGTCGGTGTCGAATATCTTGGCGAACACAAACGATTCGGCAACTGGCGTGACACCCATATGCGGATCGAGGGACCAGCGGTGCAGGGATTACAAATTGCATTTCTTGAAGATTGGTATTGGGCGGCCGGAGAGATTCCCAAGGTTAATTGGGAGCCTCAAGGCTGTAATAAAGACGGTGCCGCGACGCTTGTATTACCAACTGGCCCTGCCGACGCTTTTGATAACTGCAGCCTGTTTTTTGTCCAGTCAATCAACGCCGCCCGGCAGCGGATCTGGATCACCAGCCCGTACTTTGTGCCGAATGAGTCGGTTGTCGAAGCGTTGCAGCTGGCAGCACTACGCGGAGTTGATGTCAGGATTATGCTCCCGGACAAACCGGACAAGCGGTCGGTCTGGCTCGCCGCATTCTCCTATATTCCAGAGGTCGGGCAGGCTGGTGTTAAATTCTATCGCTATCAACACGGATTTTTGCATCAGAAGGTCATGCTGATTGATGATGACCTGGCCGCGGTCGGTACGGCCAATCTTGACAACCGTTCACTTCGACTAAATTTCGAATTGACAGTATTGGTTGCTGATCCGGAATTCGCAAAAGCGGTCGAGACGATGCTGGAGAACGATTTTGCCGTTTGCAGCAAAGTCGATATCACAGCCGTTCAACAACGGGCCTGGCCATTTCGGGTTG
>CBDUUF010000002.1:0-20187 GCA_965370375.1 uncultured Desulfuromonadaceae bacterium | reverse complement strand
GAGGTTGTCGGCAAAGAAGGTATCAGTTGTGATGTCAGTCACGATGGCGACTCAGCCCTGCGTATGATGGACGCCAAGCCGCCTCACGTCGCTATCGTCGATGTTGCCTTGCCCGGCTTGTATGCTTTTGAAGTTGTAGAGAAAGTCCGTTCCCGGCCAGGTCTGGCAGACGTCAAGATTATTCTGCTTTCTTCAGTCTATAATAAGATGGCTTATAAACGTACTCCTGCTTCATTGTATGGCGCTGACGATTATATAGAAAAGCATCATGTCCCGAACGATCTTGTACCGTACATACATCGCTTGATAACAGATGCGCATACAACGACGCCATCTGAAATTATTCCATCTGATGAAGAGACGGTCGAGGTGGTTCCACAAAGTTCGTCTGAAGCAAAACAGGCTGTAGATTTTACGGATAAAATGAACAGTAAAATACAGCAAGCTGAAGCGGAGGAGACATCAACGGCCCTTTCGAGTGAACGCATAGATAAAGCGCATCGGCTTGCCCGGAACATTGTTACTGATATTGCGTTGTACAATCAGGAAAAGGTTGAGGCCGGTGTTTTGGCAGGAACATTCTTTGAGTTATTAAATGATGAGATAGCAGAAGGTCGCTTGTTGTTCGGTGAGCGGTTTACACCTGAAGCTCTGCAGGGGAAGGATGTCTTGCAGTTCGAGTTTGAAGCGTTTGTGGCAAAACGTCGCTCCGAGATTGCCTGAGGGAATTTACTATGGCCGAAAATTTTGCCGGTAGTGAGAAAATCAAAAAATTACTGCAGTCTGCTGAGGAAGAAGAGCGCCTGGGCGGACTCAGACTGCTTGATCGCAAGAGTATCGAGTCTGCACTACCGCTTATCTATGTCGCTTTGGGCGATGGTAGTTGGCGGGTGCGTAAAGAGGCGACGGAGATTTTTCTCTCTTGGCCAGGGGCCGGGGAGCAAATACCGGAGCTCATACAGTTTCTGTATTCAGATGAGAATGCCGGTCTGCGTAACACTGCGGTAGAAATTCTGACCCGGCTTGGCAAGCTGGCTGTCCCTGGTCTACTTGATGAAATTAATTGTGCAGATCATGATGTGCGTAAATTTGCACTTGATATTTTAGGTGAGATTCCTGACGAAAGAAGCTTGCCACTGATCCAGTCGGCCCTGAAGGATGAGGACAGTAATGTCCGGGCGGCGGCGGCCGAAAATCTCGGCAAGCTTGGTGCTGTAAGCGCAGTGCCAGCGCTACTTGAAGCTATGGCTACCAAAGATCTACTGTTACGTTTCACTATCCTTGAGGCCTTTGGTCAGCTTGACGTTGCTGTTCCGGTGGATCGTTTGTTAGCGTTTAAAGAGGATAAACTTTTGCGTAAGGCGTTGCTCGATTGTCTCGGCCGCGTCGGCGATGCATCCGCTGTTCCATTTCTCTTGCAGTGCCTCAATGACGACATGAAGAATGTTCGAGAAGCTGCGGTTCTGGCACTTTCCCGGCTTTCCGGACAGGCGCAAGAGGTGATGGATAATGTCCAGAAGGTTGTCTCCAGTGACAGCAGCTTGACCGAATCAGTTTCAGAGCTTTTGCAAAGCTCCACCTTGGCGGTAAGACGTGCGGCAATTGATATACTTGGTCGCCTTGGTGACGGTTGTAGTGTACGGAAACTGCTTGAATTAATTGCAGACCAGGAGTTGCAGGAAGAAATTGTCGGTTCGCTGGTTGCGCTCGGCCGGGCTGATATCAAACCCTTAATTAATGCCTGGGACGAAGTCGATGCGCGCTCCCGGGCTTATCTGGCATACGTTTATGGTGTTTCTCAATCTGATAAATCTATGCCGCGGCTGATTGAGGGGAGCAGGGACAGCGACGATGATTTACGTCAGATGTCTATTCAGTCGCTCGGCAAAGTTGGTGATGAGACGGTGCTTGATGCGCTGGTCTCAGCATTGTCTGATTCGTCAATTGATGTTTGTGAGGCTGCTTTGCAGTCATTATCTCAGCTTGGAGAAA
Source organism: uncultured Desulfuromonadaceae bacterium (assembly GCA_965370375.1). Classification (GTDB taxonomy): domain Bacteria; phylum Desulfobacterota; class Desulfuromonadia; order Desulfuromonadales; family UBA2294; genus Kmv16. The sequence goes on along the minus strand of CBDUUF010000002.1, from coordinate 18,195 downwards.
AATACCCGGCCCGGATTATTACGACACTCAGTCCTCTGCTGGAGAACGAATCCGAGCAGCTCCGGATGTACGCAGTGACAGTACTTGGTCGCCTTGACAGCAAAGAGACCGAGGAACATCTGGCTTTTGCTATCAAGGATGAGTCTGCCGAAGTGCGAAGTGCTGCGATTCGGGCTGTTGAAGGCAAAGGCGGCGGATCTTATCTCCCGGCACTTATGCTTGCGTTGACTGACGAGGATACGGAAGTTCGTGCCCTTGCAGCCAGAGCGCTCGGAATGTCGGAAGAAAAAGAAGCAATTAAACCACTTGAATTGGCTCTGCAGGATGAAGACATGTGGGTCAGGGCAGCAGCGGTCCGTTCTATCGGTAGTCTGAGTGGGGCTGAAGGTGAGGCTTTAATTGTTCAAACACTACATGATCCGGTCGGCCTGGTAAGTATTGCGGCGCTGGAAACACTTGAAGCTGTTGGTGTTGACGATCTGATGCAACACGCTGAAAATGCTCTTGACCACCGTGACGGTGAAGTAGTGTTGGCGGCGCTCAATACGCTGCAATTTAATTCTTCCTATGCCTGGATGAAAAACAACCGACTAAATCTACTGCAAAACCCCCACAGTGAAGTGCGGTTGCAATTTGCGCGTCAACTCATAGCTATTGAAGGGCCAGATTGTGTCAAGGAACTCGAAGAGGCTGCTCTTAACGAAGAAGACGAGTTCGTTCGCCATGAATTGCAGCAGATGTTTTTGACTTTGAAACAAGATCAGGGTAGCTGAATAATGATTTTTTCTTCCCCGGACATACCGATGACCGCTGAGGAATTCCGACTTTTTCGGGATTTTATATATCAGCACTGTGGGATAAGTTTTAACGAGGATTCTAAATTTCTCCTCGAGAAACGTCTTGGGAAGCGGCTACAGTTTCATCGTTTGAGTAACTTCAAAGACTACTATTACCTGCTTCGCTACAATAAAGTTAAAGATCAGGAGTTGACAGAAGTTGTTAATATTATCACTACCAATGAAACCTACTTTTTTCGTGAGGATTTCCAGTTAAAAACATTTACCGATGAAATCTTGCCGGAAGTTGTCGTTCGTAAAGAGGCCGCTGGTGATGAAAAAAAACTTCGCATTTGGAGTGCCGGCTGTTCAACCGGTGAAGAGCCTTACACTATTGCCATGCTTTTACTTGATCGACCGCAGTACAGGGACTGGCAGATTGAAATCATCGGGACCGATATAAGCCACCGTGTATTGCAGATTGCCAGAAAAGGTGTTTACGGTCAGGCCTCGTTCCGGACGACAGAAGATGTTTATACCCGTAAGTACTTTACTGAAGTTGATGACAAACAACGGGTAAATGACGAGGTCAGAAACCTGGTCAGTATCAGTCATCTCAATCTGTTTGATTCCCCCCGGGTCTCGCTGCTCGGCCGAATGGATATTGTTTTCTGCCGGAATGTAATTATCTACTTTGATATAGCTGCCAAGAAAAAAGTTATAGAGAGCTTTTACCAACGATTACGTCCCGAAGGATTTTTGTTGCTTGGGCATTCCGAATCTTTGATGAATATTACCAGCGCATTTGCCTTGCGTCATTTCATTAATGACATGGTGTATCAGCGGCCTGCAGCGTCCGGAGACCTGACTTTCTGATATGAGTAAACGCCTTATAAAAGTCCTGGTAGTTGATGATTCCGCTTACAACAGGCGGACGATAATCCAGATGCTGGAGGAGATCCCTGGCGTAAAAGTTGTCGATTATGCCAATGATGGCGAAATGGCTCTGCGCAAAGCTATTGACCTTAAGCCGGATCTGATTACTCTCGACCTGGAAATGCCGAAGATGGATGGCTTTACGGTCTTGCGCATCCTGATGCAGAATAGACCGGTTCCGGTTATTGTCGTTTCTTCCAGATCTGATGATGAAGATGTTTTTCGGGCAATGGAGTTTGGTGCGGTTACCTTTATCCCGAAACCGAGCTCGAAAATTTCACCTGATCTGTTCAATATTCGTGAAGATCTACATGAAAAGGTGTTGGCCGTCGTCGGAACGGATATGCAAAAAGTTTTGCGCCGGGCATCGGCAAATGAAGCGAATACGCAGAAACGGGTTAAGGTTGGAACTTCAGTAAAGAGCCCTAAAGCCGGTTCAGCCATAAAATATGTAGTCATTGGTGCTTCAACCGGTGGACCACCTGCGCTGCAGTCGATTTTTTCTAATATCAAACAGAAAATTCCGGTCGGTTTTGCAGTATCACAACATATGCCACCAGGTTTTACTCGCGCATTTGCCGACCGCATGAACAAGTTTTCAGGTCTTGACGTTAAGGAAGCTGAAAATGGTGATCTGATGCGCCCCGGCCAGGTGTTGATTGCGCCGGGTGGCACCAACCTGACATTTCGGCGGCGGGGTGACGACATTGTTGCTCAAGTCAAAGAGCCGGATGCTGATCAGCGTTATGTCCCTTCGGTGGATAAAATGTTTGCTTCGGCTGCTGATTATTTCGGGTCTTCGCTGCTCGGAGTCGTTCTGACTGGGATGGGCAATGATGGTGCCGCCGGCACCCTGAAAGTACATCAGGCTGGCGGTCGCACAATGGCCGAAGCAGAAGAGTCAAGTGTGGTATTCGGGATGCCGAAAGAGGCAATTGCCACTGGTAAAGTTGATAGAATAGTCACTTTGGATAAAGTGTGTGACACGATTTTGTCCGAGTGCGGATATTTGTGATTCCTCACAGAAAAGGTGGAAATTTTTACGTGGGGCTGTTAGGATTAGATGTTAATCATTTCGATAATAAACAGCCTCCTTTCAGAACTCACGGATGGAAGCTATCAGGAGTGAATAGATGACTGAGCAGGAGAACGATCAGCACAATCGTGCTGAAGAGTTTCTTCAGGTGTTTAAGAAGGGCGCGGAGTTTACCAGCGACCTGCTGAAGGAGAACGAGCGCCTTCGTTATCAGAACCTGCAGATTGAAGAACAACTCAAGGTGTTGCACTCAACTGCCGGCGAAGACGGACCTTCGGCTGAATTACTCAAGAAAATTGAAAAGCTTGAAAGTGAAAAGACCGAAATAATTAATCGTATCAAGCACGTAGAGGCAGAAAATATAGATTTTGCCAATCGTTATGTCGAGATCGAAAATGAAAACAATATGCTGGCAAATCTATACATTGCCTCATATCAGTTGCATTCGACCCTCGATTTCAAGGAAGTACTACAAGTCATTCTTGAAATTGTGATCAACCTGATCGGCGCAGAAGAGTTTTCCATTTTGCTGTTGGATGAGAAAACGACCAAATTACAGGCAGTCGCCAGTGAAGGGCTTGATAATAAGGAAGTTCCGACTTTTGAACTTGGCGAAGGTATCGTTGGTGAGATGGCAAAGACCGGCGAGAATTATTTTATTGAAGAGCTGGAAGGTTATGAGCGCGACTTTAATCATCCCCTGGTCTGTATTCCCCTGAAAATCAAAGAGCACGTTATCGGGGTAATTGTTATTTATAAGCTGTTGGTGCAAAAAGAGAAGTTCAGCGACGTTGATTACGAACTGTTCACACTGTTGGCCGGGCATGCTGCTACGGCGATCTTCTCTTCCAAGCTCTACACCGAATCGGAGCGCAAACTCAACACGATTCAGGGCTTTATTGATTTAATGACCAAGTAAGCGGATAGCGGAGGGATTCATGTCTACAACATATAATGTTCTGGTAGTTGAAGATTCACCGACGATGCGACAATTAATCGTTTTCGCATTAAAGCGCATCCGTGGCCTTAAAATCACTGAGGCGAATGATGGCGTGGATGGTTTAAAGAAAATCTCAGCAGAGAAATTCGACCTCATTCTAACCGACATCAATATGCCGATCATGGATGGTTTGAAGCTGGTCAGCCTGGTTCGCAATGATCCGACCCATAAAGAGGTGCCGATTGTTATCATCACCACTGAAGGCGCTACTGAAGATAAGGATCGCGCTATGGCGATCGGAGCAAACGATTACATAACCAAGCCGATTCAAACCATAAAGATTATTGAGGTAGCAAAGCGGTTACTTAATCTGTAAATCATACATTCCGCAAGATGTCGGGGTGTCACATGTTGTATAAAGGAGAAGTTCGTTGGCTAAAGAAGAAGCGATAGAAGTTGAAGGTGAAGTTATTGAGCCGTTGCCGAATGCCATGTTTCGGGTCAAACTTGATAATGGGCATGTTGTCCTGGCGCATATTTCCGGTAAAATGCGTAAGTACTATATCCGGATCCTGCCTGGCGACCGGGTGACCGTTGAGTTATCACCGTACGATCTGACCCGTGGTCGGATAACGTATCGGGAAAAATAAGAACAGTCAGGTCTTAATGTTGAACACAGCTTTAATTGTGTGTTCGATTGTTATTGAAGTTTAATCACGATACCGGCAGACGCCGGTATTCCTGTTTATAAGAATTTATCAGGTGGATTAGAATGCAAGAGCGATATGATGCCGCATCAATAGAACAGAAATGGCAAAAAATTTGGGAACAGGAACAGTCATTTAAGGCGACTGAGGATCCTTCCCGTGAGAAATTTTACTTGCTTGAAATGTTTCCGTATCCTTCTGGCCGTATTCATATGGGCCATGTCCGAAATTATTCAATCGGTGATGTCGTTGCACGTTTTAAAGCGATGCAAGGCTTTAATGTACTGCACCCGATGGGTTGGGATGCGTTTGGCATGCCGGCAGAAAATGCGGCTATCCAGCATGGGACCCACCCGGCCAAGTGGACATATGAGAACATCGATAATATGCGTTCTCAGCTAAAGCGGATGGGGTTCTCATATGACTGGGACCGTGAGTTTGCAACCTGTAATGTGGATTATTATCGCTGGGAACAGTTGATTTTTCTGAAAATGCTCGAAAAAGGGCTCGCCTACAAAAAAAGTTCGACTGTCAACTGGTGCCCTGACTGTCAAACCGTGCTGGCTAATGAGCAGGTTGAAGATAACTGTTGCTGGCGCTGCGAAAATGAGGTCGTCGACAAGGAGTTGGAACAATGGTTTTTCCGCATTACCGAATATGCCGAAGAACTTCTTGAATGGACAGATCGTCTTACAGGGTGGCCGGAGTCGGTCCTGACCATGCAGCGCAACTGGATTGGCAAAAGCATCGGTTGTGAGATCGATTTTTCTGTGCTGGACAGCGATGAGACAATCAAGGTGTTCACCACTCGTCAGGACACGGTCTGTGGTGCAACTTTTATGAGTCTTGCTCCTGAGCATCCTATGGTCACTTCACTTGTGACGGACGCTTGCCGGGTTGAGGTTGATGCTTTCATTAAAAAAGTTCAGCTACAGGACAAAGTCAAACGGACCAGTGACGATTACGAAAAGGAAGGTGTGTTTACCGGCAGCTTCAGTGCAAATCCGGTCACCGGCGCCAAAATGCCGATCTATATTGCCAACTTTGTCCTGATGGATTACGGCACCGGTGCGGTTATGGCTGTTCCGACCCACGATCAGCGTGATTTTGAGTTTGCGCGCAAATATGAACTACCGATGACCGTTGTAATCCAGCCTGACGGCGAGGCGTTGCAGCCTGAGACAATGGCCGAGGCCTGGATCGGTCCTGGCAAGATGGTGAATTCTGCCCAGTTCGATGGTCTGGACAATGAAGCGGCTAAAGAAAAAATTGCCGATTATCTTGAGTCTGGAAATATCGGTAAAAAGACTGTTAATTACCGGTTGCGTGATTGGGGTGTTTCCAGGCAGCGCTATTGGGGGACGCCGATTCCGGTAATTTATTGTGATGCGTGCGGTGTTGTCCCGGTGCCCGAAGCTGATCTTCCGGTCGTGTTGCCGACCGACATTAAATTTACCGGTGAGGGTGGGAGTCCACTGGCTCAAGTTGAGTCCTTTGCCAAGACCAGTTGTCCAACCTGTAACGGCCCGGCACGCCGTGAGACCGACACCTTCGATACTTTTGTCGAAAGTTCCTGGTATCCTGCGCGTTATACCTGTCCTGATTACGATCAGGGCCCGCTCGATAAGGCGAAGGTCGAGTACTGGATGTCGGTCGATCAGTATATTGGTGGCATTGAACATGCCGTCATGCACCTGCTTTACTCCCGCTTCTTTACCAAAGTAATGCGCGATCTCGGGCTTATGGATATAGACGAGCCGTTTACCAACCTGCTAACACAGGGGATGGTTTGTATGGAGACCGCATCGTGTCCAGAGCATGGCTGGCTCTATCCGGAAGAAGTTATTGACGGAAAGTGTACGCAATGCGGAGCCGATGCTCAAGGTGGGCGTAATGAGAAGATGAGTAAGTCGAAAAAGAACGTCGTCGACCCGGATCATCTTATCGAACGGTATGGAGCTGACACGGCTCGACTGTTCTCACTGTTTGCTGCTCCACCGGAAAAGGATCTGGAGTGGAATGAGCAGGGGGTTGAAGGGTGCTACCGTTTTCTGAACAGGGTCTGGCGGGCGGTTTCTGACAACTACGCGTTGATTAAGGACGCTACGATCGAAACTGAAGTAACCGGTGAAGGGCGCAATCTACGGCGGATTGTCCATCGTACAATCAAAAAAGTAACTGAAGACGTTGACGGGCGATTCCATTTCAATACTGCCATCGCCGCCATTATGGAATTGATCAACGCTATCTATGCTTTTGAACATAAAGCTGATTATCCTGGCGTTATGCGTGAAGCTCTTGAGACTGTAGTTCAATTGCTGACACCGTTTGTGCCGCACATTGCTGAAGAGCTCTGGAGCGCACTCGGTAAGCAGGAACGGCTGTCGACCGGGCGCTGGCCGGAGTGGGATGCAGCGGCTCTGGTAGAAGATCAGAAGTTGATCGTGGTGCAGGTCAACGGTAAGGTGCGGGGTAAAGTGACCGTACCGGCCGATATTACAGAAGAAGATCTGCAACAAGTCGCCCTTGATGATCAAAACGTTGCCAGGTTTATTGCTGACAAGACAGTGCGCAAGGTGATTGTTATACCTGGCCGTCTGGTGAATGTGGTTGTTGCATGAACCGACTGTTAATTACAGCAATGCTGTTGTTCCTGATTGCCGGATGCGGTTACCGGTTGTCCGACTCGACGCTGCATCTTCCGGATGACGTCTCAACGGTGGCTATCGAAATGTTCGAAAACCGTACTATGGAGCCGTATCTGGAGAACATCCTCACTACGCACTTTACCCGTCGTTTGCTATTGTTGCCCAACCTTACTCTGGTCGAGAATCCGGATGAGGCCGAGGCTATAGTTCGGGGCAAAATACTTACATATAATGTCGAATCATCAGCTTACGATAGCCAGAATATCGTTGCTCAGTACCGGGCAAAAATGCAGGTAGAGGCTGAATTTATCCGAAATGGAGATGGTAAGGTTCTCTGGCGAGGTAAAATTATCCGATTTCAAACCTTCTCCGCGGATCTTGATCTGAAACGACAAGACGATCTGGAAAGAATTGCTCAAGACACCTTGTCGATTCGTTTAGCTGAAGATCTCTCTGCCCGGCTGACAGAAACATTTTAGGCTGTTTATGACCCCGGCTGAATTATCAAAACGAATCCGTAACCAGTCAGTTCCACCACTGCTGTTACTGTATGGCCCGGAGCCTTATCTGCTTAATCGATTGTTGCAGCAACTGCTCGATGCGACTGTACCTGAAGAAGATCGCGACTTTAATCTGCAAATCTTTCACGCCCGCGAAACAACCCCCGACGAAATTATAGACAATGCCATGACTCTGCCTGTCTTTGCCCAACGGCGAGCGGTGGTGGTGCGCGATGTCGATAAATTCAAAGCCGCAGATTTTGATGCCTTCCTGCCTTACATAAATGATCCGGTTCCTGAGACCTGTCTGATACTTGTGGCCGAAAAGATTGATCGTCGGAAAAAGTTTTTTCAGACAATTCAAAAGAAGGGCGAGCTGGTCGAGTTTAAAAAACTGTACGACAATCAAATCCCGACATTCGTTAAAGAACAGGTTGTCGCTGCCGATTTTAATATGACCGAAGATGCTATGGGCGAGTTTTCTCGTCGTTCTGGTACAAATTTACAGGAAATTGTTGGCGAATTGGAGAAGCTGTTTCAATACTGTGGTGATAAACAGCTTATCGATGTTGAGGATGTTCGTGCGATTGTTTCGAATACTCGAGTCGATTCAGTTTTTGATATGACCAACGCTCTGGGGCAACGCAAGGCTGGTGAAGCGGTCAGCCTGCTCAGACGACTGTTTGCAGACAGCATCGCTCCGTTGATGATACTTAGTATGTTGACTCGACATTTCAGGCAACTATGGATGGCTCGGGAATTATTGGACAGTGGCTCCGGACGAGCAGAAATTTCCAGAGGAATCGGGGTGAATCCATATTTTGTCGATGGCATCATGGCGCAGTGTCGCTTGTTTAACCGCGGGCAATATCGTGAGGCCTTTGAGTGTTTCCTGGCGACTGACCTGGCACTGAAGTCAGGTGGCGGTCAGCCAGAAGCTTTGCTGGAAGAGTTAATACTGAAACTGACAGGTACAAAATAAAAAAAGAGCCTTTTCTACAGGCTCCTTTTTATGATACCTAAATTGATTATTTGTTTAACTGAGACTGTTAACCAACTTGCTCAGCCGGGAAATCTTCCGACTGGCTGTCGACTTGTGAATTACGCCTTTGGTCGATGCCTTGTCGATATAAGGAACCGCTTTCGCCAGCGCTACAGTTGCTTCATCTTTGTTGCCATTGGCAACAGCAGCACGAACCTGCTTGACGTAAGAACGCATGGTTGAACGAATGTGTGTATTGCGGGCGGTGCGAACCGCAGTCTGTTTATTGCGCTTGATGGCGGATTTATGAGTAGCCAATTTTCTTCCTCCTGAAATGTTGTGATTTTTTCGAGCTAATAATTAACACTCTACTGTCTCTGAGTCAAGATAAAAAAGAATTAATCCTAAATTGTAAGTTCTTGTAATAAATAGGGAATATATACCATATCGTTGAGTGAGCTAAAATTAATACTAATATATTGCGCTCTACAGCAGATGTAGCACTTATACAGGTTGTTTGTGTGGTTGGTCGGAATATGAATAGATTTTTCTCAAACATGAAAATTCGTGTAAAATATCCGGAATGTCTGAAAAACGTCACATAACACGCGCCGCTGGATCTCTCGGTTCGGCAACCATGCTAAGTCGTATCGCCGGGCTGATTCGCGATATGGTGATAGCCAGTCAATTTGGTGCTGGTCTATTGACTGATGCTTTTTTTATGGCTTTTACAATCCCGAATTTATTACGGCGTTTTTTTGCTGAAGGTTCCTTGACGGCAGCTTTTGTCCCAACTTTTTCAGAGGTCAGCAAGCTAGAGGGTGTGGCAGAGGCGAGGCGGGTTGCGACTATCTGCTGGACCTTGTTGTTGCTGGTGATGATCATTGTCACTTTGGCTGGTATCATCGCCTCACCGATCATTGTCAAGGGAATCGGCTATGGTTTTGCCGAGATTCCCGGCAAACTAGAGTTGACGAACAGCCTGAATCAGGTGATGTTTCCATTTATTTTGTTTGTCAGCCTGCTGGCCCTAGTGACCGGGATCCTGAATGTCAGAGGCCATTATTTTCTGCCGGCCTTTTCGCCTGTTATCCTGAATCTGTCGATGATCAGCTGTGCGCTGATGTTGTCCGATCAATTTTCTACTCCGATCATGGCTCTGGCAGTCGGAGTGCTAATTGGCGGCCTGCTGCAACTCGGCATGCAGTTTCCCTTATTGCTTAGTCTCGGCTTCCGACCGGCTTTCAACTGGAATTTCCGGCATCCAGCCGTGGTCCGTATTACCCGTCTGATGTTGCCCGGTATCGCTGGAGTCGCAATATATCAGATTAATGTTGTCATAACCCGCCTGCTGGCATCGTTTCTGCCAGAGGGGAGTGTTTCCTACCTTTACTATGGTCAGCGGTTGTTTGAGTTTCCGCAAGGAATCGTGATTGCCTCGTTGGCTCAGGCGGTTTTGCCGGCGATGAGTCGGCAAATGATAGACAATGATCAGGCAGGTTTTAAGGACTCTCTACGGTTTTCTTTTGAGTTGTTGTTGTTGTTGATCCTGCCAGCAACAATTGGTCTTATCCTTTGTGCGGTCCCGGTTTATAGTCTGTTTTTTATGAGTGGTGAATTTTCCTTTGCAGCGGTGTCACAAACCTCTTACACGTTGATGGCTTATGCTCCAGGATTGTTGTTCGTCGGTATCAGTCGGGTAGTTGTTCCAGCCTTTTACTCGATGAAGGACACACGCACCCCGGTGTGGATTTCGTTCTGGACTCTGGTTGTTAATCTGTTGCTCGGTCTGATTCTGATGCAATACTTTGCTCATGTAGGACTCGCTGTCGCCCTGACACTGGCGTCGTTGTTCAATGCAGTTATTTTGACAATAATACTTGGCCGCCGGATCGGCAGCCTTAATTTGACTAACCTGGCTGGATCATTATGGCGGATTCTACCCGCAATATTATTGATGGGCATTACAACCTGGTCGATTCTTGCTTTTGGTGAGTGGCAAGATGCCTCACTCAAACTACAAAATGGCTTGATCCTGACTGTAGCAGTATTGGCCGGGGCGGTTGTTTATCTTGTCGCCTGTCGAATATTCGGGGTCAGCGTTCTGGATGAATTGCGTGATTTATTACGTAGAAAAAAGCAGAAATGACAAGTTTAAGCAGGGGTTTTTTAAAGTCACCGCTGGGTGCGATCCAGCTTGAAGTCGAAAACGGCAAGATCAGACGTCTGACTCTTTGCGCTAAAGAAGAGCTGTCGCTGGCTGATATTGATCAAGCAGTGGTTTCGGAGCTGACGCCGGCTGAAAAACAACTTGGACGTTACTTTGCCGGGACGTTGCATGACTTTGATCTGGCAATCGATTTTACCGGTTATTCGGATTTTGCCGTTGCCGTGTTGCAGGCCTTGCAGAGAGTCCCGTACGGTACTACTGTCAGCTATGGCGAGTTGGCAGCATTGGCTGGACGACCCGGAGCGGCGCGGGCTGTTGGTCGGGTGGTTGGTGCCAATCGGACACCGATACTGATTCCGTGTCATCGGGTGATTGGTAGCACCGGCAAACTTGTTGGCTTCTCTGCTACGGGTGGACTTGAGACAAAAAGCTGGCTGTTGGAGTTTGAACAGGAGTTCAAGGTTTAAGAGCAGCGGTCTGGCGCAACGCTTCATACAGGATGATGCCGGCTGCGGTCGACAAGTTCAGGCTTCTGACCGCGTTGTTGAAAATCGGAATACGAATTGCCCTTTCATGATTTAATTCAAGCAGTTCTTCTGGTAGTCCAAGCGTTTCCTTGCCAAATACCAGAAAATCCCCCGCCAGATAGTCGACCTCGGTATAGCCGATAGTCGATTTTTTCGAGGTGTACCAGAACTGCCCGTCCGGGTGAGCCGATTGCAACTCCTCCAGCGACGCCCAACGTTGTAGCTGAACATGTGGCCAGTAGTCGAGACCAGCCCGCTTCAGATATCTATCCTCCAGTGAAAAACCGAGCTTGCCGACCAAGTGCAGAACGGTGCCGGTAGCGGCACAGAGGCGGGCAACGTTGCCGGTGTTGGGTGGGATTTCCGGCTCGATCAGAACAATATGGAACGGTAGGGCAGGAGGCATATCAGGAGACCCGCCAGCGACGATGCACCCAGAACCACTGGCTCGGTTCTTTGCGGACTGCCGCTTCGATTTTCTCAGTCAGCAGGGCGGTGTTGGCGGTAATATTCTCATCGTTCACCTCGCCCTCGAGCATGATGATCTCGCCGATCTCTACTCGATAGTTGAGATCCTCAGTCCGAAAAAAGAAGATCGGCAACACCGGGATTTGGCGCTTCATGGCGATCTGGGTGATGATCGGTGTCGTCCAGGCCAGGCGGCCGAAGAAGGGGACCTGTACCGATACTTTAGGTGTCATGTGATGATCGATCAGCACACCGACCGCACGTTTATCTGCTAACGATTTGACGATTTTTCTGGCGCCCTGTTTAGCGTAGATCACGCCGCAGCCGGCATGCTCACGCATGCGCCGAAAGTAATTGTCTACATAAGGATTCTTGGCTTTTTTGGCGACACCGTCGAGCGGCAGGCCGACCAGCGGCATAAAGAAGGCGCCAACCTCCCAGAAGCCGAGGTGACCGGTCGCCACAAAAACGCCTCGATCCATTGCTTTGGCTTTTTCCAAATTTTCTAGCCCTTCAACGGTGAAGTAGCGCTCAAGATCACGTTGCCCATCCATTTTGTCGAGGCGGATCATCTCTGCAGCACTGATACCGAGATGGCGAAACATCTTGGCGCAGATCTCCTCGAGTTCCGATGCTGCTTTGTCGGGATAGGCGAGACGCATATTCTCCATAGCGGTCCGTTTGCGTTTCGGCATTATGTATGGAACCGTGCGGCCGAGCTGCTCGCCGGTGCGCAGGGCAAGTTTGCGTGGCAACATCCGGAACAGTCCGGCCAGTGGCAGGAAGAGAAGATATTCAACGATATTTTTCAGGTTGCGATCAGCCATAATTATTGCTGTTTTCCATTGTGATTAGACGCGCGAACTCTAGCATGTTTGCTGAGCGCGGGCAATAGAAAGGCGGACCTGAATAAGGCCCGCCTTCGGTTGGAAATATTGGATTATCGAATAAACCGAGTCGGTTTATTGACTCGCGCGTAAAGCCTGGTCGAGGTCGGCAATAATGTCGCGAACATCCTCGATTCCGACTGAAACGCGGATAAAATCCGGGGTGACGCCGGCTTTTGCCTGTTCCTCAACGGTAAGTTGTGCATGGGTAGTGGTGGCCGGATGGATGACCAGAGTCTTGGCGTCGCCGATATTAGCCAGGTGGCTGGCAAGTTGCACACTGTCGATGAACTTCGATCCGGCTGCCGCACCACCTTTGATGCCGAAACCGAGAATCGCACCTTGTCCGTCTGGCAGATACTTCTGGCCATTAGCGTAATCCGGATGATTCTTAAGTCCCGGGTAGTTGACCCATTCGACGGACGGGTGATTGTCCAGGAACTCGGCCACCTTCTGCGCATTGGCACAATGTTGCGGCATCCGGATGTGCAGTGTCTCCAACCCTTGCAGGAAGAGGAAGGAGTTAAACGGTGACAGGCAGGCACCGATGTCGCGTAGCAGGGTCAGGCGAAGTTTGAGAATGTAGGCCATCTCACCGAGTGCTTCATGATAAACCAGCCCGTTGTAGCTTGGATCCGGGGTAGTAAAGTCGTCAAAACGGCCACATCCCCAGTCGAACTTCCCGCCATCAACTACTGCGCCACCGATGCTGGTGCCGTGGCCACCGATAAATTTGGTCAACGAGTAGCAGACGATATCTGCACCGTGCTCAAGCGGCCGGAACAGAATCGGGGTGGTGACCGTGTTGTCGACGACAAATGGCAGGTTGTTATCATGGGCAATTTTGGCAATTACTGCAAAATCGTCGATATTGTTTTTCGGGTTGCCGATTGACTCGGCAAAGATTGCCTTGGTGTTGTCGTCAATTGCTGCGGCAAAGTTGGCCGGGTCGCTCGAATCGACAAATTTAACGGTGATACCCATCCGTTTCATGGTGTGCTGGAATAGATTATGGGTGCCGCCGTACAGGTTGCTCGACGAGACGATGTTGTCACCGGCCTGAGCCAGGTTCAGGAGCGCCATGCTGATCGCGGCCGAGCCGGAAGAAAAAGTCAGGGCGCCGACACCACCATCGAGCGCGGCTAACCGTTGTTCCAGAACATCTGAAGTCGGATTCATGATCCGGGTGTAGATGTTGCCGAACTCTTTTAAGGCAAACAGGTTGGCTGCATGCTCGGATGAGTCGAACATGTAGGATGATGTCTGGTAGATCGGCACCGCACGTGATTTAGTGTCTGAATCTGGCTGTTGACCGGCGTGCAGGGCTTTGGTGCCAAGGTGATGCTTAATCTCTTCCGCCATGATTGTCTCCGTAATAAGTGGTGATTAAATCTACAAACATTATTTAAATGGTCAAGAAATGGTTTCGATAATCTCTATCAATAAGGATGAAATTTGTCAAGACTCCAGTTTAGTCCATTCTCTTTAATCGAAATTATTAACAACATGCAAATTCAACCTGTGTGGTTGAATTCTTTGGCGAACTTATACAACATCATACCAGAAGATATATATGATGGGCAGAAACATCATGCAGATTTATGCTGAAATTGTTATCAATTTCTGGGCCTTGCCGAGATTTTTCTGTTGCATTTGTATAGTGCTTTTGTTATAAAATGCTTCGCTTTGCCGAAGTGGTGGAATTGGTAGACACGCTAGGTTCAGGGTCTAGTGCTCGTAAGGGCGTGGGAGTTCGAGTCTCCCCTTCGGCACCAGCAAAATTTAAGAGAGCCGCAACCGTAACAGGTTGCGGCTCTTTTTTTGCTTAAGGCACTTTACTCATTATATCGCTATAAATTGAAATTCAGAATTTTAGTTGCTTTTGTTTACAATGTTATTTATAGTGCGCATTATGCGTACGAGGTGTAACTATGAATTTCCAGAATGAACAGTTTGAACAAGCATTGAGCCTTTTAAACGGTCGGTTGTCTTTAGCGCATGCGCCTGCCTACAGACTGGTGGTCTGTGGTGGAACCGCTCTGGTTGCTACTGAGTTAGTAATACGTGCAACGCGGGATGTCGATATTGTGGCCTTGGCTGATGAAGAAGGTCTATTGATCGACCCTGCACCATTACCTGAGTTGCTGCTCGAAGCAGCTGAGGAAGTGGCTAACGATCTCGGTCTGCCAGATGATTGGCTGAATAACGGGCCTAGTAGCGGTGAAGGAGGTCTGTTCCAGATGGGGTTGCCTGATGGGCTTGCTGACAGACTGACCTGGAGGAGTTACGGAGACAATCTCACCGTTGGATATATCGGTCGCTTTGACCAGATCCATTTTAAGCTCTACGCCGCTGTCGATCAGATGGGTAGCTATCACGCTACTGACCTTCAGGCTCTTGAGCCGACCGATGCGGAGCTATTTGCGGCAATCGCCTGGACGAGAACCCATGACACCTCCGATGGATATCTGCAGAGTTTGAAATGGTTTTTGAAGGAATTTGGTTATGAACAAATCATTGAGCAACTTTAAATCAACAGTTCTAAACAATCTGCTTAGCTTGATCTGGCGGCAGTGGTCAGTAATCGGGGTAGCAGGGTACAGTCAGAGCGAGGAGTCGAAGGTGGTCGATCCTGAGGCCTTGCTGCTGTTGACTCTTACAGTGGCACGCTACGACTCTCGTCTATTTGATGAGGTGCTGGACTGGCTGGATATTAACGGTGCATTTTTGAATGTGCAACGGTTGCAAAATCTTATCAAACAGTACGACTTTCAGGCCAAGGCACAGATCAGCGCGGTGGCTGAAAGGTTAGGGCGTAAATCGAATTTTGCCCTCAAATGGAAAAAACTTGCCTCACGCTTCACACTCGATGAAGTAGAGTCGTTGTTTTATATGACGGACGGCAGGGCGTTCCCTGTAGCTAACGAGAGTGATGAAGTTTTTTCTCGGCATGGTCTGTTGCGTAACCCAATCAAAACACGCAAGCTCGCTCAACCGTTTCCAGCTGAGGGGATGCCGGCACTGCTATTACGACTGCGAGCTTTACTCGGTGTCAATATTCGTAGTGAGATACTTTGTCTGCTCGGATCAGTCGATGAAATCCATCCTTCTCTCATTGCTCGACTGATCGGTCATGCGCCACGTACAACGCAGAATGCCCTGGCTGAAATGGCGCGCTCTGGAGTTGTTCAGGTTCGGTCTCATGGTCGTGAAAAGAGTTATGCTCTTAAATCCGGGGTTTTTGATAATTTGTTACGTCCGGATGACGATTTTACACCTTGGGCCAACTCGGCACCACTTTTTCGGGCGCTGGAGATTCTTTGGCTCGGAATCAGTAATCCTAAACAAAAAGGCATAGACAAATTACTACTGTCGTCAGAGTTGCGCCGTGTAACGCAGAAGATTGTTCCTCTATTAGGGGAAGCCGGGTGGGGGCAACCGTTGCGAGATGAGTCTGCATATAAAGGTGAAAAGTATGTTGATGTTTTCCTGGAGGATGTGATGACGTTTTTGGCTCATCGTCGGTTTTCGAGTTAGCTCTAATCCCGAATACTTGACCGATCCGTCGCTAAATAGTACCTTGATGAAGTCGTTGAATTTATTGAGGCGATGGAAATTCGATAGGGGTGCGATGTGAGATTGGTAGGGGGATTACAGGTTGTGATTATTTAGAAGCCATCTTGGCCGAGTTGATCGGTTGGGGTGGTTTTTTTGTTATTGGTGAGTTCTATATACTGTCCCCGGAACTTTAAGAGAGCCGCAACCGTAACAGGTTGCGGCTCTTTTTTTGTTTAGTCCCCTTGATTTTCGGGCCACAACAAGACATACTGTTGCCACTTATGTATAAATGGTGACAATTTGTCTGGAGATAAGGATGAAGAAAAAACCGGAAGATATTTTCCAGTCCTGTGGTGGCCAACTACGGATGAGCGAAGCTATTGAGCGAGGGATCAGCCGCTACATGCTCTATACGCTTAGGGATAAAGGAGTGATCGAGCAGGTCAGCAGGGGGGTGTACCGCCTGGCGAACCTACCTCCCATCAGCAACCCCGACCTGGTAACGGTCGGTCTGCGCTTTCCGAATGCGGTCATCTGCCTTGTATCAGCACTGGCTTATCACGAAATCACCACACAGGTACCGCATAGTGTTTCGGTGGCCGTGCCAAGGGAATCACGCCAGCCCTCTCTGGACTATCCACCGCTTAGCGTTCACCGATTCTCCGACCTGGCTTTCCGTTCAGGTATCGAGGAACATCAAATCGATGGAGTGTCTGTCAAAATCTACAGTCTCGAAAAGACACTAGCTGACTGTTTCAAGTTTCGGAACAAGATCGGCATGGACGTGGTGCTGGAGGCGCTGAAACTCTACAAAGCCCGCAAACAATTCAACATCGAGGCTCTTTTTAAATATGCAAAAATATGCCGGGTTGAAAAAGTGATGTACCCGTATCTGGAGGCGAGCCTGTGAAATCCTCGATGAATATACCCGCATCTGTTCGGCAGCGGCTTCTCAACCGTGCCAGGAACGATAAAAGGCCGTTCAACGAGATCCTCCAATATTATGCCATGGAACGATTTCTGTACCGCCTATCCCAGTCAGTACATGCAGGAAGTTTCATTCTCAAAGGTGCTTTGATGTTAAGGGCATGGGGCTCCCCGGAATTCCGTCCAACCATGGATATCGACATGCTGGGAAGAACCCTTAACGAAGAGGGTAGTATTGTAGCTCAGATTCGGGATGTTATAGCTGTAAATGTGGAACCTGATGGACTCACTTTCGATCCCGACTCGATCAAATCTGAACGGATTACAGAGGATGCCGACTATGAAGGTATCAGGATTAGATTTTGTGGAGAGCTGGACTCGGCAAGGGTCAATATGCAAGTAGATATCGGATTTGGCGATATTATCTACCCCGGTCCAGAAGAATTGGACCTGCCGGTAATGTTGGACGCTCCTGCACCGAGACTGCTTTGTTATAGCCGGGAAAGCGCCATTGCTGAGAAATTCGAGGCCATGGTGAAGCTTGGAATCTTGAACAGCCGCATGAAGGATTTCTACGACATATGGCTTCTTTCCCGGCAGTTCGATTTCGATGGTTTGAAGCTGGCCGAGGCAATACGTTTGACCTTTCAGAGGAGAGGAACTTCGATTCCTTCAAGAATTGAAGCGTTCGAGCAACCCTTTATCGACGCCAAGCAAGTTCAATGGTCAGCTTTCTACAAGAGGCTTCAGCAGGACCACGTACCCAAATCATTCGAAGATGTCGTATCTGTAGTGAAGGATTTCCTGACACCGCTTACCTCTTTGATATCGCAAGACAATCCCCAGCCTCTTAGATGGCCAGCTTCAGGCCCATGGTCCTGACTCAGAGTAGCTCTTCACAATACAAAATTGTTCAGGATTTCAGGGGCGATTCAACCGTTAATTACTATAGGTTACTTGATTGGTCATTAATTGGTGATAACGTTACTCCAATACAATACATAAAGTAGCGTATTCAGCAGACCGCATAGAAAAGCATCTGGGACGGTGAATATGACCAAGCTCGCAGTCGTGCAAAAAAATCCTGTATTTCTCAACAAACAACAATCGAGTAACAGTGCCGTTGCATCCAT
>CBDUUF010000001.1:0-20372 GCA_965370375.1 uncultured Desulfuromonadaceae bacterium | reverse complement strand
AACTGGGGTTATGTCGAAATCGAAGAGGACACGGTTACGGTTCTGGTCGAAACGGCAGAAGTCGCAGATCAGATTGATCTGGAACGGGCCAAGGCAGCCCTCGGTCGCGCCGAGGAAGCGTTGAAAACCCTCGATTCAGAGGATAAGAAATTCAAAATCATGGAAGCTGCTCTGGAGCGGGCCGTGATTCGCATCCAGGTTGCCGGCAAAATGCACTAGATTCAATCTGGTAATTAGATAGTTTAATAAAAAGCGGGGCGGTTCATATGAACCGCCCCGCTTTTGTTGTTACCTGCGTTTAGCTTCATCCGCAGCGTAGCAGCTTGCAGCCCTCCTGAAACAGAATCTCGACCTTATTCGGTGGAACCAGGCGCACGACCTTGCCGAGACCGAAAGTCGGATGGTTGACGATCTGCTCCGGCTTGAACACCCCTTGTAACGAATAGGTTACGGCCTTCCCCTTTTTGTTGTCGAGTGATAGCTCGGCCCAGAGTGCCAGATCGGGATCGACTTTTCTGGTTACCCGCTTGCGCGGAGCTGCTGCCGCTTTCTTAGTGGTCGGTTGGCGATAATTATGAATACCTTTGCAGGTGTTGCATTCGACGCGTCCCGGTTGACCATCAACCAGGGCAACAATGGTGTGGTTCATAACGGTACGGCATTTGGTGCAACGCGATTCGATGTTATCGCCGGCTGATAGTTGTTTGGCTGACAAAATAGACTCCATAGGCAAAGGCCCGCAAGATCGGGCGGGTAAATTAATTGTGGAACAGCACCAGTCTGTTCGGATCGTTAGTCTGCTTCGGTAAAACCGGTGATGGCATCGAGAAAAGGTTGGCCATAACGCTCCAGCTTGCGTTCGCCGACACCGTTGATGGCTAAAAACCCTTGGCTGTCCCGCGGTTGCAGGGCCGACATTTCAGCGAGGCTGGCATCACCAAACACCACGTATGGTGGCACTCCCTGCTCGTCAGCCAGCTGCTTGCGCAACGTTCTGAGTATAGCAAACAGATCTTCATTATAGCCGGAAAACGGTTGCTTGCGCTGGCGCTTGACTTTTTCCGGTCGGTTCTTGATGCGGGGTCGCGGCAGCATGAGTACGGTCTCGCCTTTAAGCACCGGGCGCGATGATTCGTGCAGCGCCAGAATCGAATAGTTGGCAATATCCTGCCTGACGTAGCCGAGGTGCACCAGTTGGCGGATCAGAAAGCCCCAGGCTTCCTGACTTTTATCGGCACCGATGCCGTAGGTCGACAGCTGATTGTGCCGCAGATCGATCAGGCGTTGTTTGTTCGAACCGCGCAGGACATCGATTATGTGGCCCATACCGAAACGTTGACCGGTGCGATAGATGCACGACAACGCCTTTTGCGCTTCCTCGGTTGCATCATATTGCTGCGGCGGGTCGAGGCAGATATCGCAGTTGCCGCAATCTTCTGCCAGTTTCTCACCGAAATAGGCAAGCAGTGCCCGCCGGCGACATAGCAGCGGCTCGGCATAGCCGGTCATACAGTTGAGCTTGTGCAGTTCCACCCGGTTCTGCTCAGGGTTACCACCTTTTTCAATCAACCCCCGAATCAGGGCGATATCGCCGTAGCCGTACAGCAACAACGCTTCGGCCGGTAGGCCATCCCGCCCTGCCCGGCCAGTCTCCTGGTAATAGCTTTCGATATTTTTTGGCAGATCATAATGGACAACAAACCGGACGTTAGGTTTGTCAATTCCCATACCGAAAGCGACCGTTGCCACCACAATTTGCAAGTCGTCACGGATGAACTGTTCCTGAACCTCAGCCCGGTCACGAGCAGACATGCCGGCATGATAGGGCGCTGCTGATTGCCCGGCTGCCGACAGCCGTGCAGCGACCTGCTCAGTTCGCTTGCGCGACAGACAGTAAACAATTCCTGATTCATTACGATGACTATCGAGAAAGGCGGCCAGTTGCGCCGCCGGTTTCTGCTTGTCAGCCACCAGATAGCGGATGTTGGGTCGATCAAAACCGGCGGCAAAACGTTCAGCGTCCAGCATGCCGAGCCGCTGCAGTATGTCGTCACGGGTCTGCGGGTCGGCGGTAGCGGTCAGGGCGATCATCGGAATATTCGGAAAAAGGGAGCGCAACTGACCTAGTTGTACATAATCCGGACGAAAATCATGGCCCCATTGTGAAACACAGTGGGCTTCATCAATGGCAAACAGGGCAATAGGCAAAGCATGTAAGCGTTGCTGAAAATCGCTGTGCATCAACCGCTCTGGAGCGACGTAAAGCAGATCGAGCTGACCGGAGTGCAATCGACTCAGGGTATCGCGCGATTCCTGAGCCGAAAGGGATGAGTTATAGCAGGCTGCCCGGACACCGTTAGCGAGCAACGCATCGACCTGATCTTTCATCAGAGAGATAAGTGGTGAAACAACAATGGCCACACCGTTTCGATGCAAAGCTGGAATCTGAAAACAGAGGGATTTGCCGCCACCGGTCGGCATCAGGACAAAGGCATCGTTGCCGGCAATAATCGTGTCGACAATTTGTTCCTGGTAGGGACGAAATGTTGTGAAGCCGAAAACGGTGTTCAAAGTTTTAAGTGGCGTGTGCGGCATGTTTCGTGTGGATCCTGATGAAGATTAGTGAAGGGTTTATTGCCTTGATGCTATTCGGTTCGGCAACCAGGAAGACTGTGCAACAATTGCAGAAAGCTTGATAAAACAACCGATGCCGTTGGTTGTGTATTCTGACTCAGTTAATTGTAGGAATTAGGCCCGGAGACACAGCGCATCCCCTGCTCATTTTCTTCAGGGTAGAAGCTGAAAGTATCCGTCGATCCAAGAAATAATGATTTAAAAAAAGTAACCGAATGGGTCTCAGTAGCAGTAACGACGGGCGAATCGGTCCCTTCATTGGCGAGAGCATCCCTGATTGCATGGTATTGATGAATCTGGATGATGGCAATTCGTTCGGCCTCTTGCTGATTCTCTGCCGTGACGAAACGCGTCGCATGAAAACCAAATTTTTTATGTTCACCGTCAAAACTGAGTAAAAAATTTTGACCGTGCAGTTGTACCTTGAATTTTTGCATACACGCCTTGCCGTTGAAAAGGTTGTGTCTTATTAATCCGTTAGTAATGAAGAATAACAGATAAAGCAGAAGCTATTTGCCATTTCATTTTAATCCGAAATTTACGGAGGAGAATTATTGTGGAGAGCGATAAAAACACATCGGCAGAAAAAAGGAAACAGGAAAAAGTTGTTAAGGTTGCTTGCGAGCGATTCCACGAATAGTTGGCCGGACAAACGCAGGCGCAGGACGCATTTCCTGTCTTAGCAGTTGGTCGAAACAAAAACCAGAATTCGCAATCAACTGCTCAGTGCGCCGCGTCAGGTGGCAGTTTCCAGCCAGGCGTTTCCAGAATGGCTCGATGCGTTGCTGCCAGCGCAGACAGGATGAATCGACGGGCGCGGCAACATGCTCCATGAAATAGAGACGACCAGCCGGCTTGAGTAGCCGGTGTGCTTCGGCCAGAACACGGAGCGGATCAGCGACCGAGCAGAGCACCAGACAGAGGATAACCGCATCAAAGGTGCCGGAGGTGAGCTGGATAGTTTCACCACGAGCATCAATAACCGTAGTCGGGATCGGTTGCTGTTGTGCGGCCTTGTACAGCTGCTTGCGCATATGCCGGTCAGGCTCCGTAAGAGTTAAGTGACTGACGGTATCCGGGTAGCAAGGGAGAGACAAACCGGTTCCGGCGCCGATCTCCAGAGCTTCCCCGCTGATGTCAGCCAGCAGAGAAGTTCGCCAGGCCCGCAGACAGCGTTGCTCAATGTTGAACATCATCCTGTTGTAAAAGGTGGCAGTGAGCAGTGACATGGCTGGTTCTCAATTCCGGAAAAAGTTAGCTCTTGTATTGACCCGCGGCGCGACGTTTCTCGGCGGTTTTGCTGATCTTGGTGCCGTAGGCGATGGCCAGCCCGAGTTTGTCGACAATCAACTCTTCGAGATAGGACTGATGCGGACACGGTGGTGCATGGTAGTTGTCCTTGCAGATGCAGGACGCGAGGTGAACGGTGATTTTATCTTTGTCGATCCCCTCCTTGGCTTTGAGCTGTTTGATCAAGTTCGACAATTTGCGCAGGGTGGCGCGGCCACAGCAACCGCCGCAGGTCATCGGCAGGAAGCGGAGCTGATCCTCACTGCTATATGGAGAAAAGCCGCCGGAACGTTCCTGAAAGGCCATTTCGCATAAATATCCGGAGCATCTTTCTTTAACAATATGGCACTGCAGGGCAACAATATAACGCAACATGGTTGGTCTCCTTTATTTTGATAAAAACAAATCGATGTTCAGGGTAATTCGAAAAGGCACAGGATGCAAGCCGGATAAAGCATAATGGTTGAGGTTATATATGTAAAATCATACTTTGCTGAAATTATTGAAAAACCTGTTACATTGTATATCTAGGAGGCTGTCGGAAGTATAGTCCGATAGCCTCCTGGGATTGAATAAACAACAAAAAACATATTGATAGTAAGTGAGTTGAATGGTTTGTTTGGTAGGTGCAGCAACTAACCCAAAGGAGGACCGAATGAAAGTCACAAAGTTGTTGGTTTTACTGATTAGTTTATCTCTGCTGTTGGTCACGTTTGCACACGCTGGCAAGGATCTGGATGCGGTCAAGAAAAAAGGTTGTATTCAGGCTGGTGTTAATGGCGGTGTTTTCGGCTTCGGTATGCCGGATAATAAAGGCGTCTGGAAAGGTCTGGATGTCGACACTGCTCGCGCCGTAGCCGCAGCCGTCTTTGGCGATGCCAGCAAGGTCAAGTTCACGCCGCTGACCGCCCAGCAACGTTTCACCGCCCTGCAGTCTGGCGAAATTGACGTGTTGACCCGTAATGCTACCCGTACTCTGAGCCGTGATACCAAGCTCGGACTGAACTTCGTTACGGTCAATTATTATGACGGTCAGGGCTTTATGGTAGCGAAGAAACTCGGCGTGAAGAGCGCCAAAGAGCTCAGTGGCGCAACCGTCTGTGTTCTACCGGGAACAACAACTGAGCAGAATGCGGCCGATTTCTTCCGTTCCAACAATATGAAATGGAAGCCGGTGGTTATCGAGTCAACTTCAGAACTGGCCAAGACCTTCTTTGCCGGGCGTTGCGACGTGCTGACCTCAGATGCTTCCCAGCTGGCTGGAACCCGTGCGGTTGCACCGAATCCGAAGGATTATATTGTGCTGCCGGAAATCATCTCCAAGGAGCCGTTGGCACCATGTGTTCGTCATGGTGATGACCAGTGGAAGGATATCGTCGATTTCTCCGTACTGGCGATGATTAATGCTGAAGAGCTGGGCATCACGTCGAAGAATGTCGATAAGATGCTCAAGAGCAAGGATCCGATGGTTCAGCGGTTCCTCGGCGTAATCGAGGGTAACGGCAAGTCCCTCGGTCTCGATGAGAAGTGGGCTTACAACATCATCAAGCAAGTTGGCAACTACGGCGAGGTTTTTGAGCGTAACGTCGGCGTCAACACTACGCTTGGTATTGAGCGTGGACTGAACGCTCTCTGGACCAATGGTGGTCTGATGTATTCGCCGCCATTCAAGTAAGAATTTGTAGTCTGATCGGGGCGGCGGCGTTAGTGGCCGCCCCGATCTTGCCTTACGGCTCGCAACTGGCACTCTCCCGACCAGACCCAAACGCAAACATAGATAAGGCCAGCTTTGAACAGAGAACCTGTCATCACAACTGATACAGAACTTCGCCCGAGTGCTGTGCCGTTCTGGCGTGATCCGGAAAAGCGGGCGATTGTTTTGCAGGTCGTGGCGTTACTGCTGGTCGCATTTGTCAGTTACTATCTATTTTCCAACACCCAGGCCAACCTTGAACGTCAGTCGATTGCTACCGGGTTCGGATTTCTCGACACGGAAGCCGGTTTCGAGATTGGCGAGTCGGTTATTGAGTATTCGGCGGCTGACAGCTACTACGACGCGTTGCTGGTCGGCGTCCTCAATACCCTCAAGGTCTCCCTGATCGGTATCATCCTCACCGTTATTCTCGGCACCATCGTCGGCATTGCCCGACTCTCCAGTAACTGGCTGGTGGCCAAACTGGCTGCCGCCTACATTGAGCTGATGCAGAACATCCCGGTGTTGCTGCAACTCTTTTTCTGGTACGCCATTTTCTACGAATCGTTCCCCTCGCCGCGGCAGGCGCTCAATCCGATTTCCGGTGTGTTTTTGTGTAATCGCGGTCTGATTTTTTCGGTGCCCGAGGCCCACTCGGCGCATACTGCTATGTGGTGGATGTTGCTTATTGCTCTGGCTGTTGGTTGGGGACTGCAGCGCTGGGGTAGTCGGCGCCAGGCCCAGACCGGTCAGGCCTTCCCGGCGATTCGCGTTACCCTGGCGTTCAGTATTCTGTTGCCGCTGTTGGCCTGGGCTGTTTTCGGAGCTCCGACGGCAATGGACATTCCGGTACTACAAGGTTTCAATTTCGAGGGTGGCATAACGGTCAGTCCGGAATTCAGTGCCCTGTTGCTTGGCCTGGTGTTCTATACGGCGGCTTTCGTGGCCGAGATTGTGCGTGCCGGTATCCAGTCGGTCAGCCGTGGCCAGGTTGAGGCGGCCATGGCGGTCGGTTTGAATTCTGGTCAGGTACTGCATCTGGTTATTTTGCCGCAGGCGTTGCGGGTAATTATTCCGCCGCTGACCAGCCAACTACTCAATCTGACTAAAAACAGTTCGTTGGCCATTGCCATCGGTTATGCCGATTTTGTGGCGGTGACCAATACCACTATCAATCAGACTGGACAGGCAATCGAGGGCGTGGCGTTGATCATGCTGGTTTACCTGTCTATCAGTCTGTCGACATCGGTGTTTATGAACTGGTACAACAAAAAAATGGCGTTGGTGGAGAGGTGACTTGATGAACGATCCGTCCACGACAACAACGCGCGAATATCTTCAGCCGCCGGTATCTGAGATCGGTCTGTTGGGCTGGTTGCGCAGCAATCTGTTTAACAACTGGTACAATTCCCTGTTGACTATAATAGTATTAGTGCTGGCTTTGCAATTGCTTCCGCCAATCTTCAACTGGGCTTTTGTCGACAGTGTCTGGAACACCCCGGCCGAAGAGTGTCGTGACATTGAAGGTGCCTGTTGGTCGATTATTCCGCAAAATGCCAATTTTATCTTTTTCGGATTTTTCCCCGAGGAGCAACAGTGGCGACCGGGTCTTGCCATGGTGCTGCTCATCGGTCTGGTGGTTTATTCCAAGGATCGTGCCCACTGGAAAAAATCACTCGGCGTTTACTGGCTGATCAATCTGGTCGTTATGGGCAGCTTGATGTATGGCGGCGTGTTCGGTATGCCGGTAGTCGAGACCGATCAGTGGAGTGGCTTGCCGTTGACGTTCATGCTGGCCCTGTTCGGTATGGTTTTCGCCTATCCACTCGGTGTACTGCTGGCACTCGGTCGACGCTCGCGAATGCCGGCGATCAAGACGCTTTGTGTAGTATATATTGAAATGATTCGCGGGGTGCCGCTGATCAGTCTGTTGTTCATGTCATCGGTGATGTTTCCGTTGTTTCTCCCCGAGGGGGTGACGATAGACAAGGTGCTGCGCGCCCAGGTTGCTATCATTCTCTTTACTGCCGCCTATATTGCCGAAGTGGTGCGTGGTGGTCTGCAGGCAATGCCGCGTGGCCAGTATGAAGCGGCCGACTCGCTCGGCCTGAACTACGGTCAGACGATGCGGTTGATTATCCTGCCGCAGGCTCTGAAAATAGTTATTCCTCCTACCGTAGGTATCCTGCTGTCCGCCTTCAAGGACACCTCACTGGTAGTTATTATTGCCCTTTACGATGTACTGAAGACAACCAAGGTCACCTTGTCGAATCCGAAGTGGACCAGCTATTCAACCGAGGCCTACCTCTTTTTGGCGTTGCTCTACTTCATTTGTTGTTATGCTATGTCGAGTTACAGCCGTAAACTGGAAAAAGAACTGGACACCGGCCTTTGATATCCAGGCCGGCCGGAAACTGCGAGAGTGCCATGAACGAGACCGAAAATAAGACAGCCACCGTTCCGACTGATGGGCCGGTCATAGAAATCAACAGTATGCACAAATGGTATGGCGATTTTCATGTGCTCAGCGATATCAATCTGCAGGTGCAACCGCAGGAGCGGATCGTTATCTGCGGCCCTTCGGGTTCGGGCAAGTCGACGCTGATTCGTTGTATTAACCGGCTGGAGGAGCATCAGCGCGGCCAGATTATCGTCAACGGTACTGAACTGACCAACGACATCAAGAACATCGAAAAGGTGCGGGCTGAAGTCGGTATGGTTTTTCAGCATTTCAACCTTTTCCCGCATCTGACCATTGTCGAAAATCTGACCATGGGCCCGATCTGGGTACGCAAGACTTCCAAGAAAGAGGCGGAAGAGATGGCGATGATGTATCTGGATAAGGTGCATATCGCTGAACAGGCGCAGAAGTTTCCGGGCCAGCTTTCAGGTGGTCAGCAACAACGGGTAGCGATTGCCCGCAGCCTCTGTATGAAACCGCAGGTGATGCTGTTCGATGAGCCGACCTCGGCCCTCGATCCGGAGATGATCAAGGAGGTCCTCGACGTCATGATCGAACTGGCCGAAGAAGGGATGACGATGCTGGTGGTGACCCACGAGATGGGGTTTGCCAAGAGTGTTGCCGACCGGGTTATGTTCATGGATGATGGACAGATTGTCGAGCAGAACAATCCGCACGATTTCTTTGACAATCCGCAGCATGAACGAACCAAACTATTCCTCAGTCAGATCCTCGACTGAGCGGATTATTTAAAAATTATCAGAGTATTTCAAAGCGGTTTGCTGCTACATTCTTGCGTGACTGCAACGGATCGAAGATGGTTCCGTTCATAACGATGTAGACGCCTGCCGGCAGCAGCTGGACGGCGGTCAACGCACTGGCGATATTGTAGAGGGCATCGCTGTTGCGAAACCGGGCCGGTTGCATCGCGCCGGTTATAACAATCGTTTTTTCTGGAATACCCTGTAACTCCCTCCCCGTTTCAATCATGGTATCCGTGCCGTGAGTGATCACAACCTGTAGCGACCCGGTTGACTCGACCGCCTGGCGGATACTTTCACGATCCTTCGGAGTCATCTCGAGGCTGTCTTTTTGCATCAGCGATGTTACCTGGTAGTCGATAGTCAGGTTGGCTTCGCGCAACACTTCTGATATTTGCGGTTCACCGACCTGAAATGTACTTTTGGCATCAAAGTAGACTTTGTCGATAGTCCCACCGGTGGTCAGAATCTGGATCGGCATATGTCCCACCTCTCTTTGATGGCGTCGCAAAAAGTCCGCCCGACTGCGTTGCAGCGTTTTTTCAGGACCTCGACCTACAAATATGTAGGCCTTCGCCCCTGAAAAACCATTACGCCTTGTGGGTCAAAATTTTTAATTAGCCATCTGGTTCTTTTTTACGAGACTATCTTCTTTAGCTCAGTTCAGCATTATAGCTCCCGGCCGTAGATGAATTGTCCGCAGACTGTGGTACCGAAGCGGGCCACTCCCGGCAGACATCCCCATTGAACAAAGCCAAATTTCTCGAGCAGACGAATGCTACCGGTGTTGACATCCATCAAAACGGCCAGCAGATGGGTGAAGCCGAGTGCCGGCGCTTCGGCCAGTGCATGTTGGACCAACCGGCTGCCGATCCCTTTGCCACGTTGGCTGGCATCCATATAATAGCTGATTTCGGCAGTTGTGCGTAGCGCTGCACGGCCGGGCCGATAAGGACTTAAGCTGCACCAGCCGAGCAGTACGCCGGCCTCTTCTGCAATAAAGATCGGGTAGGCATCAGCGCTGTGCTGGCTGAACCAGTCACGGCGTTCTTCGATCGAGACCGGTTCGGTATCACCGGTGCGGAACTGCTCGCCAACCGCTTGATTGTATATAGCGACGATTTCCGGTAAATCTTTGTCCAGGGCTGTACGTAGAAGCATACTGTTTATCCAAAATGGAGCAAGGTTAGATAATGCCGTGCAAGATGCCGCCGGCAGCACCGAGTTTGTCGACCCGTTGTTCGATTGCCGGGTCGGCCGCAAGTGCCGGCGCATGGTGTGGCTTGCTCCTGGCGTCTATGACCAGGGAACCACGACAACCCCAATGTTTACCGGCAATACCGGCGCCGATACCGTAGACATCGGTGGCCGGATCTGACCGGGTGAAGGTCGTCCAGAGAAAATTGCTAAAGTTTGCGGCGCAAAAGGCGCTGTCATCGACAACCACCAGCAGTGGCCAGTCGTTGAGCGGATGGTCCTCGGCAAATGCCGCACAGAAGGTTTCAATCGCCGGATCACTGTTGCCGCGATCGGCGGTTGCCGGTGGACCGGTAATGGCTAGAATGCCCGGCATAATGCTCAGCGGAGCTTTAAAGTCGGTCGGTAGCGTCAGATCGTCTGGCAGACCGCCTGGCAGGGTCCGGCGGGCCGGGCCGGTTGCAGCGATTACCAGCTTCGAGCCGCGGTTCAGGCCGGAACCGGAATAGTCGAGGGTGTCGACTGTGGTCCGGGTCGTAAAATGCAGATCGCGTCGCCAGTCGACCCGCTCGAGTATATGACTTAAAAACTGTGGGATCTGTTGAATGTCGAGCTGCGGGTTGTCCTGTTCGGCGGCGATCCAGAGATATTTTGCCAGTGATAACTGGCCCTGGCCGAGGATGGCGTGCGCCTGGGTCAGCAGCTCCATCGGACCGTCGTCCGGTGCACCCGGCGTGTAACGTTCGCTGCCGATGGCGAGCAGCAGCGGATGCACTCCGGCGTCGTCGACGGCATGTACCGCATGGACTCCCGGCAACACGTCCGGGATGAGGTCGCCGGTCAGCTCATGAATAAATCTGCCGAAACTGGTATCTTCCTGCGGCGGTCGGCCGACGGTGGTAAACAGCCAGATTGCATCGGGCCGGTGATAGACCTGCTTGACCCGCATAACCGGGAAGTCGTGGGCCAGACTGTAATAACCGAGATGATCACCAAACGGGCCTTCCAGTAACCGCTTGTCGGGAATAATTTCGCCAACCAGACAGAAGTCGGCTTCGGCCGGAACCGGCAGTTGGCCGTCGAGCTGCTGCATCGAGATGCGATGACCGCCGAGTAGACCGGCAAAGGCGAGTTCCGGCATCCCTTCCGGCAACGGCATCACCGCCGCGACCGACAGACTCGGTGGCCCACCGACAAAAACATTAACCTTGAGCGGCACGCCCTGTTCCAGGGCGGCAGTGTGATGCACGCCGAGGCCGCGATGGATCTGGTAGTGCAGACCGGCCTCTTCATTTTGGCTGTAATCATTACCGGAAATCTGCACCCGGTACATGCCGAGGTTGGAGTGCCGGAAGCCGGGAGTCTCCGGATGTTCGGAATAGACCTGCGGCAGGGTGATAAAGGCGCCGCCATCGCCGGGCCATGAGATCAGTTGTGGCAGGTCAGAAAGATCGCATTGGCCGGTTGTGGCCGGTGCCTGGCGCACTGTTTTCGGCAGCAGATGACGTGCGGCCAGGGCAATGCCGGGCAGAGCGAATGGTTGTTTTAACGCCTGCATCGGATTGAGTTTGAGCGCGACCAGTTGCTCGATAACCGGCAGACTGTCGCGAAACAGAAACCGGGTTCGCTCCAGCGTGCCGAACAGATTGCCGAGCATCGGAAAGCGGCAACCCTTGACCCGGGTAAACAGCAACGCCGGGCCACCGGCAGCATAGACTCGGCGCTGGATTGCCCCGACTTCGAGGTGGGGGTCGACTTCACTGTCGATGCGCAGCAGTTGACCGTGGCGTTCAAGATCACGCACGCATGTTTGCAGATTTCTATAGCCCATAAACTTTCAATCTCATTTTGAGTGGCAGAACAAACTGTTGCTGGAGAGTTTACCGGAAGCTACGGGGCAAGACAATATGCGAATGTAATCATTTATTCAGGGTCTTAATGAAAAAGAGGAACCGCTTGCCGCCGGCCCCTCTTTTACGTTTTGTGTGGAAATAGATTCAGGCTTCCTTGACGCCGAGTTTTTTCAAAAAGGTAATCATCGGACACCAGTTGGTGAAAGCACTCTGGAACAGGTTCAGGCCGACAAAAGCGGTGAACCAGAGCCAGTTCGGGTGATGGTAATGGGCGAGGGCCAGGCTGAGCAGGGTAAAGAAGCCAGCGGCCATGCGAAGGTAACGATTGACGGTCATGGTGATTCTCCTTTAAGTGGCGAGAGTCAGAAACTGTAGCGGACCCCGGCGTACAGATTGGTGTGCTGTTTTAATTGGTCTATATTTATCAGTAGTCTTTAAGGCCTTGTTTGGTTTTGTCTATATACGATAAATCATATATATCAAATTTATTTTGTGTCTGTCAAGGTTTAGTCAACGCTGAAGTTGTAAATATGTATAGGAGAACTATTATCTGTTACGAAGTGGCTGCAACCATGACTGGCAATCAACCATGGATGAAGACAGTCGGTGTAGAAAAACCGTTTGCTTTAGAACAGGGTTTGCGCTAGTATAACGCGAAATTTGTTATTAAATATCAACATGTTGCGTAGTTTTAAATTTAGTTTGATATCGTCAAACAAAAAGGAGCCAAAGAAATGAAAAAGATTCTGTATTTGTTGCTGCTAGTCAGCTTCTGTTTCATGGTTACAGCTTGTAGCGATGAAAAAGCCGCCCCGGCCAAACCAGCCGCAGAAAAGACTGCTGAAAAGCCGGCCAAAAAGAAGGATCCGCTGGCCGCCTGGTCGGCAAAATTTGATCCGAGTGGTGCCGAGTTCACTTACATCCTGTCTAATGTCTCGCACCCGGTTATCGAGGGTGTCGGCGTCGGTTACCGTATTCGTGACGCGGTCTGGGAGAAATCGGGTGGCCGTCTCTATGTTGACTTCCGGCCGCTGGCTCAGCTCGGTGGCGAGAAGGATGTTATCTCCAAGTTGAAGCTTGGCGCTGTACAGGGAATGCTCAGTTCTTCGGTGGCGGCGGCCAATGTCTCTGACCGGCTTGGAATTGTAAACCTGCCCTACGTGGTTGATACTTTTGACAAGCTTGATACCTTCCGGGCCAATCCGGAGCTCTGGACGCCGTTTGCCAACGGCGCTATGGAGAGCGGCATCATGGTTGTTGATTTTACCGGTTACGGTCCGTACGGCTGGGCGACCACCAGTCCGGTCCAAACCATCGCCGATGCCAAAACTATCAACTTCCGTATCGCTCAGGCACCGGTCAACACCGATGCTTACAAGGCCTGGGGTCTGAAATTCACGGTTATGCCGTGGCCGGATGTACCACAGGCGCTGCAGACCGGTGTCATTACCGGTCTTGACCACACGGCGATCGTCTGCAATATCACCAAGAAATTCAATATTGCCAAGAATTTCACTGAGCTCAATTATGCTCAGGGGCTGTTCGTGCATCTGATGAACAAGCAGTGGTTCGATAAGTTGCCGGCTGATCTGCAGACCATCCTGATGGATGTTATCGCAGAAGAGAGTGCCAAGACCCGCGAGCTGACCAAACAGCAGCACGCTACCCAAGTCGCCAAGGCGAAGGAGGCCGGTGTGGCTTTCTTCACCCTATCGGCTGAAGAGAAGCAGATGTTGATTGATCAAGCGGCACCGGTTCTCGAAAAGTGGGGCGAAAAGATCGGCGCGGACTACCTGAATCTGGTCCGGACGACGCTTGCGAAGTAGTACATTTTAAGCTATAAGAGGCAAGACCTCTGACACGGGCCGGGGAGCATAAAATGACTCCCCGGCCTTTTTTGATGGCGTCGCAAAAAGTCCGTCCACCTGCGTTGCAGCGTCTGTTCAAGACTTCGACATACAACCTGTATGTCTTCACCCTTGAACAACCACTGCGCTTTGGGGTGCGAAATTTTTGCTTAGCCAGCTTAGTGGTTTTACGAGACCATCTTTTTTATCAGGGTGCTTTGATGCTGCGAAAAATCATACGTCGAATCGACCGCTCATTCGGTCATTTTGAAGACTGGATGCTGTTCCTTACGGTCAGTGTTGCCCTGATTACGGCCATGGCCAATGTCGTTCTGCGCAAAACGACCAGCGAGCTCAATCTCTACTGGTCGGATGAAGTTGTGCGCAAAGTAATCTTTTTCTCGACCTATTTCGGTGCATTGGCCGCTGTGCGCAGCCGGTCTCTGATCCGGATTGATGCTTTACCGCAGCTGCTGCCGATCCTGAAAAAGCCGTTGACCCTGTTCAGTCATATTATGGTTCTTATTTTTTCCGGCATCATGGTCAAGTTTGGTGGCGCGATGACCATTGACAAGTTTAACGACGCCTACAGCCGCACCGCCACTTTGCAGATTCCGGAGTGGATTTTCTATATTGTTTTACCGGTTATGGGGGCGATGATGTTTGTCCGTACCCTGGTTGTTGCATATGAAGACTGGTTCGGGATCGAGGAGGGCGAGCAATGAATTGGGAATACGTCCTGATTGCTTCCGTTCTGCTCGGCGCTCTCGCCTCGACAATACCGGTGTTTATGTCGCTGTTCTTCACCGGTATGATCGGCCTGGTCTGGCTGCTCGATATTAATCCGCAGATTGTCATAGAAGTTCTCTACCGGAGCATGGACAAGTTTGCCCTGGTCGTCGTGCTGTTCTTTGTTTTATGTGGCAATATTATGACCACCGGCAGCATTGTCCAGAAACTGATCCGTACCGCCAATGCGCTGGTTGGTACCTTGCCCGGTGGTCTGGCGATGGCCGGTGTTCTGGCTTGTGGTTTTTTCGGGGCGATCTCCGGTTCGACCGTCGCCACCGTGGTCGCGATCGGCGGGTTCATGATTCCGGCCTTGATCGAAAATGGTTACGACGAGAAATTTTCAGTCGGCATCATGACCACCGCACCGATTCTCGGGGTGGTTATTCCGCCATCGATTTCGATGATCCTCTATTCAATGGTCAGCAACGATCCACTGGAACAACTGTTTTTGACCGGCTTTATCCCCGGGATGCTGATTATGCTCGGCATGTCGATCTATGCGTTCTTTTACTGCCGGCGCCAGGGGGTCGGAACGGCTGAGCGTATGTCGTTCACTGAACTTCTTGCGGTGCTGAAAGATAGTGGTTGGGCGCTGTTTCTGCCGGTGCTGATCTTTGGTGGCATCTACTCGGGTATGTTCACTGCCAACGAAGCGGCGGTGGTCGCTTGCTTTTATGCTTTCATTGTCGAAATATTCATCCACAAGGATATGCAGATCCGCGATATCAAGAAGGTGATCGTCTCATCAGCGGTCACTTCGGCCACCCTGCTGGTGATCGTCGCTGGCGCCTCGGTGTTCGGTGAATACCTGACCTTCGAACAAATCCCGAAAAAAATTGCCGATGTTGTCATCAGTAACATTCAGTCGCCCTGGGTCTTTCTGCTGGCGGTTAATGTGCTGTTGCTGGTGGTCGGTATGTTTATGGATATTATCTCCGCCACCCTGATCCTGACGCCGATCTTTTTACCGTTGCTGGCGAAATTCGGCATCGACAGCATGCACTTTGGCTTGCTGATGACTATCAACCTCGGCATCGGTTATTGTACACCGCCACTCGGCGTCAGTCTTTATATCTCCGGGGCCGTGGCTGATCGTAATCTGGTCTATGTATCAAAGGCGGTGCTGCCGTTTCTGGCAATTCAGATCGCGATCCTGCTGGTGTTGACCTATTGGGCTGATCTGGTGTTGTTCCTGCCGCGCCTGGTCTATGGTCCGTAATAAAGGGAGAGAACGATGAGTGTGAAAATTCTGATTCCGGTTAATGATTCCGAAGCGGCCAAACACGCGGTTGATGCGGTGTTGCGTTACCGGGAAAAGTTTTCGTTGCCGGTGACACTGCTGCACGTGGTCGACACCGACAAGCTGGCTTACCGGATGATCCCGGATTTTCAGGTTGAAATGATTCGGGAACGGGCCCAGGCGGCGGGGCAGCATTTGCTGGATAAGCTTGCCGAACAGTTTTCCATCGCCGGAGTCGAAGCGGTGGCGCGGATTGAATTTGGTTCGCCACGCGAAACCATCTGCCGGGTCGCCAATGATGAGGCGTTCGATCTAGTGATTATTGGTCGACGCAGCATGGGCGAGATCCGGGATGTCCTGTTCGGTTCGGTCGCCAACCATGTCATGCACAAGGTGACTTGCCCGGTTTTGCTGATCTGATGTCGATTCTGCTTGCTTTATGTAGTGCGGTTCTTATATATTGAAAATCATATATAGGAGATGCCCATGCAAGATATGCTGTTTTTGATCGGAATAGTCGCGGCCTGGTTTGTACTTAACCGCTGGATTTTACCAAAATTGGGAGTGCAGACCTGACTATCTGGCAGCTGCTCCCTTCCGGTTCGGAAGGACAATGAAAAAGATGAAGAATAAGAAAAGGCAAGTGATTAAGTTCACTTGCCTTTTCTTTTATCTGTAAACTAAATATGCAGTTCATCTTTCTGGAGAGGTCTTCGCTTCTACTCTATGCGGCAACCTGTTTGTCGCGCCGCTTAAGTACATAGTAAAGTACCGGTACCGCCATGCGGCTGATTAGAAGCGAGGCAATTTCACCGAACATCAGAGAAATGGCCAGCCCCTGAAAAATTGGATCAGCCAGAATTACCGAGGCTCCCACCACCACCGCCAGGGCGGTAAGCAGCATCGGCCTGAAACGGACAGCTCCGGCCTCGACTACCGCTTCAGCCAGCGGCAGACCGTGGCTGATACGCAGTTCGATAAAATCGACCAGAATGATGGAATTTCGCACCACAATTCCGGCGCCGGCCATGAAACCGATCATCGAGGTCGCAGTGAAAAAGGCGCCCATGGCCCAGTGGGCCGGCAGAATGCCAATCAGCGAAAAGGGGATAGCCAGCATCACCACCAGCGGTGTTAAATAGTCCTTGAACCAGCCGACCATCAGGATATAGATCAAAATCATCACCACCGCGAAGGCCAGCCCCAGATCACGGAAGACCTCCAGAGTGATATGCCATTCACCATCCCATTTTATTGAAGGTTCGGAGGTTGAGAACGGCTGGTTGAGGTTGAACAGTTCGATATGCTCCTGCTCGCCGCCAAAGTCGGTCCCTTTGAGTTTAGCCAGTTGTTCATTCATGTCAAAAATGGCATAAACAGGACTTTCAACGCTGCCGGCAACATCCCCGGTGACATAGATTACCGGCTTGAGGTTCTTGCGGTAAATCGGCTGTTCGACAGGCTGCTCGCTGACCGTTACCAATTCGCGCAGTGGCACCAGAGTGCCTTGCGGATTGGTCGCTGAGCGCAATGAGATATTCAACAGACTGTCAACCCGCGCCCGCAAGCGAGCCGGCAGTTGCAGAATAATACTGATATCTTCCTTGTCAGTCGGTTGATGAAACAGATCAATCGGCAGCCCCTGGGTTGCCAACTGCACAGTTCGGCTGATTTCCCCTTCACTGAGTCCGTTAAGGGCCGCCTTCTCCTTATCGACCGTCAGCACCAGCCGGGTGCGCGGCGTCTCGCGATACCAGTCAACATCAACCACCCCTTCGGTTGAAGTAAATATTTCGCGTACCTTTTCGGCCAGCTTGACCCGCTGGGCATCACTCTGGCCATAGACTTCAGCCACCAGGGTCTGTAGTACCGGCGGACCGGGCGGGACCTCTGCCACGGCCACGGTTGCGCCATATTTTTCGGCGACTTTACTGATAGCGGGGCGCATACGTACCGCTATAGCATGGCTTTGCAGTGAACGTTCAGACTTGTGCCGCAGATTGACCTGAATATCAGCAACTTCCGGTCCCTGTCGCATGAAATAGTGGCGCACCAGGCCGTTGAAATTATATGGCGAGGCGGTACCAACGTAGATCTGATAATTAAGCGTGGCCGGGTCCTCACGTACAACAGCGGCCATCTCCCGTGCCACTTGGCTGGTCTGTTCCAGAGTCGAGCCTTCAGGCATATTAAGAATGACCTGAAACTCACTCTTATTGTCAAAGGGGAGCATCTTGACCTTGACCTGGCCGAAATAGACCATTGAAAAGCTGCCCAGAAGTAAGATTATGATTACGGCAAAAAAGACAGTGCGCCAGTAACCACTGGCCAGTAAGGGGTCCATGATGCGGTGATAGAGACGGGTAAAAAAATCATCAGGGGCGTGATCATGATCAATCTCGTCTTTGGCTGCAGAGCTGTCAGATTTTGCTTTTTGCCGACCCAACAGCTGAACCGCCGCCCAAGGTGTGACGGTAAAAGCGATAATCAACGAAAAGACCATTGCGGCTGAAGATCCGATCGGAATCGGCCGCATGTAAGGGCCCATCAAGCCGCCGACAAAGGCCATCGGCAAAATGGCGGCAATGACCGCCAAGGTCGCCAGAATAGTCGGATTGCCAACCTCGGCTATCGCTTCAATGGCTATGGTCGTCATCGACTTCTTACCGGCCCCGGGCAGGCGCATATGCCGGACGATATTTTCAACCACCACAATGGCATCATCGACCAGGATACCGATCGAGAAAATCAGGGCAAACAGGGTGATCCGATTGAGAGTGTAGCCGTAGAGATAGAAGACCAGTAAAGTAAGGGCGAGAGTTGAGGGAATCGCCAGCATAACCACAATTGACTCGCGATAACCGAGAAAAAAGAAGATCAACAAAGCCACGCCGAATACGGCAATTCCCATGTGGAACAGTAG
The DNA here is from genome assembly GCA_965370375.1 of uncultured Desulfuromonadaceae bacterium. Lineage (GTDB taxonomy): Bacteria > Desulfobacterota > Desulfuromonadia > Desulfuromonadales > UBA2294 > Kmv16. The sequence continues at coordinate 1,681 of CBDUUF010000001.1, read as the reverse complement.
CTCATTCGATTTTTCAGCGGCAGTTTCACCATAGTTGCGCGTAATACTGACTTTGAGGTCTGCCGGAATCAAGGTTCCCTTGAGACTTTCGAGTTTTGCCTCGATCTCGTGGACCACGTCAACCGCGTTGGCACCGGGGCGCTTGGCCACCGACAGCGTCACGGCCGCCTCTTCATCCTGACCGGCCTGGCCAAACAGCACGTAGGTATCCGGTTCTTGTGGTCCATCGATGATCTGAGCTACATCGTCCAGATAGACCGGACGGCCACCATCGACGCCGACGACAATACGGCCTATTTCAGCGGCAGAGCTTAAGAACTTGCCGGTTTGCAGCAAGACCTGATGATCGAGAGATTCGAGCTTGCCGGTATAAATTTGCCGGTTGGCCTGTTGCAGAGCCGGAATCAGTTGCATCGGGACCAGATTGCGTGCCGCCAGCAACAATGGATCAAACTCGACCCGCACCTGACGCCGGGTGCCACCGATCAGCTTGGTCTCGGCGACATTCGCGATGCTCTTGATTTCTTCATCTACCTGGGCAGCAAGACGACGCAGGATAAAATGATCGTAATCACCGCCATGAAAGGTCATAGCCAGAATTGGCACATCGTCAATGGTGTGGGGCTTGATCAGCGGTTGAGAAACATTATGCGGAATACGATCAAAGTTGGTCGACAACTTATGGTTGGTTCGCACAATCGAAGTTTCCAGATCTTCCCCGACATAGAAACGCACCACCAGCAGGCTTTGCCCGGCCATCGAGGTCGAATAGATATATTCAACACCTGGCAATTCGTAGAGTAGTTTCTCCATCGGGATCGACACTCGCTGTTCGATCTCTGCCGGAGTGGCACCGGGCATGCTGACCAATACGTCGATCATCGGTACTTTGATTTGCGGTTCTTCTTCGCGCGGCAGCAGAGTAAGCGCCATGAACCCGAGAAGTAACGACGTAATAATCGCCAGTGGTGTCAGCCGCGAATTAACAAAGGCCGCGGCAATCCGGCCAGCAAAACCTGGATTATTGATCATCGGCTCTTTCATTTTTGGTTTCCTGCCTCAATAACTCCGAGCGGCTGTCCATCATGCAAAGTAGTCTCACTTGCGATGACAACCTGATCCCCCGGACGCAGACCGGAGAGAATTTCAACCCGGTCCGAATGACGAGCGCCGCTACGGACCAAACGCAGGCGTGCAACGCCCTTATCGGCGACAAAAACCTGCTCCATCTGCCCGTTTTGACGAAGAGCAGATTTAGCAATCAACAGCGTCTGTGCACCGTTATCGACCAACGACACTCGCGCAAACTGACCACTACGCAGCGCCGGGTTGTCAGGCAAGGTCAGCTTTACCTGGGTGCTGCGTGACACTGGATCAACCGTTGGTGAAATTTCACTGATCTGTGCTTCTGTTGTCAGTCCAATCGCCGGAATGGTTAAAGGCATAGAGCTATCGAGACGCAACCCCTGAGCCAAGGCCTCGGGAATTTGTACCAGAACTTCGAGAGCACCAGCGGTTTCCAATTTGAGCAGCGGACTGCCGGGGGACGCCAGGTCACCGACCTCTACCAGCTGGTGGGTCACTGTGGCAGCGAAGGGAGCTTTGACCCGTGTATAGTCGAGCATGGCCTTGGCCTCTCGATAGGCGGCTTCATTGATCTGCACCAGCTCCGTCAGGGTGG